>DASTUU010000412.1:0-2260 GCA_035759485.1 Nitrososphaeraceae archaeon | reverse complement strand
ATTAAAGAGTATTAATAACAGTCGTAAGCTGAGCGATATTATGAACAGAACAATACCTGTGACATCTCTTATAGCTATATGACTTTATCTAGAACTAAAGGTTCCAGGGATTGATAATAACACGTCACCTACTTGTATCTCGACATTTTTATATGTAAAACTTGGGGTCATAGATGGAGGACAATTTACATCTACTACTGTGCGAATGGTCTTACTATCTCCTATTAGTGGGATGGTACGTACCTTGTCTGGGGGCGTATTACCAGCAGGGTTTACACATGATGTAGTTAGGTCAGCATGTAAGAAAGATCTTATTTTAGCAGCATTTTCAATTCCTGCTATTTTGATCGTACAGTTAAGATTATGTGATGACTCGTCAATCTGGCAAGTTGGATTAGATTTGAAATAAGGAACAGCACTAGTTCTAATACCTGTACTTGTTGTGGTTGCCATTCTAGTAGTATCAGTAGTATTGGTGGGAGTGGCGGTAGTAGAAGAGTTGTTGGCTGCAGCAACAGTAGTAGGAGTGCTTAGAATAGTAAAAAATATACTAGAATGTTTTACTAGAGTAGTACTATCAGTGGATGCAATACTCGTAGCATAGGGATTCACACACGATACCCTAGCGGTTATTTTGTTTGAACCTTCTTTGATCAACGAAGGAGTAAGAGAATACGTCCATGTCGAATAATCACTTTTACCCCCAGAACCAGTGGCCGTAGTATTTTGATAAGGCCTTATGTCATTAGCTATAACAGAGACTTGACAATCTGTATTTATAGTATCTGTAGATGTGCCCGTAAGTTGCAGGCTTCTATTGTTGCTATTTTGGAAAGACACTTGTTGATCGTTTGCAGGAGCTGTGATTTTTACTCCTGGCGTTGTTAGTGGCTGTACCGGGGTAACAGTGGGTGGTTGAGAACTCGTAGTATTTTGTGCATACAAATGACTAACCCGCTCAGGCAAAAAAAGAGCAGAAGAACATAACATCACAACAAGAAAAACATAAGATGAGGATTTTATCATCAACAAGAAATGACACCTTCATGTGATATAACCAGTATACTAAAATTTATTAAGCCCGAGGAAAAGAAAAGATTAGTTGTCTCTGTCCCATTGTTCCAACGAAAAAGCTAAAACCTCTGCGGCTCTCCTTTAAGGATTAATGCTTTCCAAGTCATTGAGATTAAATACTATAGCTTCAGGATTTGCCAAGCGTGAAAAATGAACACCCTCAAAAAGTGAGTATGAAAAAGTGAACATTTAAACACACGATTAATGTACTTCAAATCGCATAATCTATGCTTCAAGTTTAGTTTGTTAACCATATGATATGGTATTAGTTTTCTCGCCATATCGCCTTTGTCCTTGCCAACAAAGCGAAACCTATTATGTATGCTATAATGACTGCAAAACCAAGCTCAGGGGACCAGCTATTCCCAAGTGTTTGAGGAAAACCCATTGCATATTGTAGTATCAGCGATGCGTGAGTCGTTGGAATCGCATAAGCTAGATAACGTAATTCTTCTGTATGCACTATACTTAATGGATAAAACACTGGTGGTAGTACGACAATCGCAATTCTAAGAAATGCCACAAAAGATTCTACAAATCTTGGGTGTGTAGAGCGTGTCGATATAAAGTATGCAATGCTAGATGTGGAAGCCCATACAAGGACAAGTGTGACTATGACCTCAACAGCGCTAAAAAAGAAGTTACTGCTAAATATCACTATTAATGTTGCAAGGACTACAAAGGCCGGCAAGCCAAATAGTAGTTCAGCTAAGGCAATACCCACCATGTAGGTAAAAGATGAAACTGGAGAAGACACAAAAACATCTTGTAATTTATATTCTACTTTCCAGTTTATGATGTTGTTACCGGTAGCTAAACCTAGCCAGCCGGTGCATCTACTAGGCTACCTGAAAGTGCTAGATGAATATATTGTCCTCCACCTACGACAAATACTATGAATAAGAAGGAGAAGGGAATCATTGCTGTAAAGATAATGGAGGCTGGATATCTGCGCAGCCAAAGCAATCCGTTTATGTGAGCAATCAGGAATGCCTGTTTTATTGATAATGTAAGAGAAAATGATGATGAAACCTCTTCCTTACTATCAGTTCTCACTAGATAATATGGCGGGCAAGCATCTAATAATAATGCTAGCATAATTGTTTTAGGTTCATTTAATACTAATGTCGTACACATGGCATTAACGTGGAACACCTTGAATCAAATCAGTTTGATAGCTTATTGG
>DASTUU010000411.1:0-1996 GCA_035759485.1 Nitrososphaeraceae archaeon | reverse complement strand
GCCTTGGCATCAGATGCTCCTCGACCAAAGAGAAAACCAGAATCCATTCTAACCGGTATATGTCCCGGCACTGTGTCCATATGTCCGCATAAAAGAATCCTCGGACTACCGCTACCCTTGGTCGCAATTACATTACCAACGCTATCAATACTTACTTTTTCAAATCCTAGATCATCCAAACATTTTTCCTTTATCAAGTTAGCCAACAGTGCTTCTGATCTAGAAGGTGTGTATATTTCAAGAGCCTTTTTTAGTAATTCAATCGCATATGCTGAAGAAATCAATTTTGCTAATTATTTATTGGATTTTATTAGATAATCAAGAATAAGAGATGGAATATCTACCTCAGTTACCCTTACCGTATTCTTGAACTCTGTAGTATTGTTTACCTCATGCACAAGTATGCCATTTTCACTTTCCATTAAATCCACTCCTAAAATCTCTCCTTTCATCGTCTTTGCTGCTCTTAAACAAAGATCTTCCATTTCGTTTGTTACTTTGCAAGCTTCTGCTTTTCCTCCAAGAGCCATGTTAGTTTTCCATTCGTTGTCTCCTGAGTATCTATAGATCGCTGCAACCACCCTATCTCCTACTACAATACATCTAATATCTCTCGGAGGTCTTTTAACAAATTCTTCAAAATAAAATACATGATATAATGGATACATATGTTCTCTGTCTTCTATCACTGCTTCAGCTGCCTCTTTATCCTTTAGTAGGGCGATCATTCTTCCCCAGCTACCAACCACAGGTTTGATAACTTTTGGGTATCCGTTCTTATTTAGGATATCCATGGCTGACCGGTTGGAAAAGGCACAAAATGCCTTCGGTATAGCTATGCCAGATTTTGACAATTCCATATGAGTAAATAGTTTATTTCCACACATGATAGCAGTCTGAAGAGAATTTATCATCTTTGCTCCCAGTCCCTCAAATGCCGCTGTTGAATGCAGATTATTATAATAACTTACACATCTCTGTAGGATAATATCATTACAATAAATTGATTTGTCTTTGTCTAGCTCTATTGAATTTTCTCTACAATTAATTACTTCTAGTTTGATATCTTTTTTTTTGGCAGTTTCAATTAACGATTTTTCTTCCCATCTTAGTTGGTCATAAAGGATGAAAAAAGAAGTTTCTTTGTTATTTCCTTTCACTCTCCCCAATCCTCTCCGACAGACTGTGCAGATCTTATGGTAAACCCATCGCTTGATTTTATTAACTCATAACTGGCACCACAATCAGGACATGTCACAATTTCGTTTTCCATTGCATCAACGGGAATTTTGATTTCTGCATCACATTCAGTGCATTTTATCATTACTATCTCCTCTACTTTGATAATGCATCGTTAAGTATTTTTCTTTCTAATCTTTCGTCAAGGTACAATTCCAAGATATCTCCCATCCGCAGTTCTTTCAGACCCTTGGCCATTTTTGCTGCTTCAACCGTTGTAGATTCAAGTCCAAGCAAAGAGAGCAGATAAGCCGCACCGTTTTTTCCAGCCAATTCCCCAAAGACAATTTTTCTTCTATTTCCAACTAGTCGAGGTTCAAGGATCTCATATGACGATGGATTTTGAAGAATCGCAGCCAAATGCGTGCCTGCTTTATGCTTATACGCACTTTCACCAACTATTGGTTTGGATTCAGGAGTCTCCATATGTGTATATGCTACAATTGTTCTTGAAAGGTCCTTTAGCATATGCAACCTAAACTCATTAGGCATTCCATAAATGACGCTTAAAGCAACCGCTGTTTCCGCTAGGGATGGAATTCCAGTTCTTTCCCCAAATCCATCAATAGTCGTGTGAATCTGATTGGCTCCTGCTTCACATCCTGCAAGTGCATTTGCCAACGCTAATCCGACATCGTTATGGCAATGCACATCAAGCGATGAAATTTTCGTATCAATACTATCATACACCATCTTAACCAAGTTGTACATTCCTTGCGGACGCATTATTCCAACAGTATCGGGAATGCTTATTCTT
>DASTUU010000410.1:0-2475 GCA_035759485.1 Nitrososphaeraceae archaeon | reverse complement strand
CAATCTCCATATAGCAATAAGATATGAGATAGAGAAAAAAATATTTGGAGATGAGCTCAGCGTCTCTGAGATTCCTGAATTCTGGAACGATAGAATGGAGCAGCTGCTTGGAGTGAGACCAACTAAGGATTCACAGGGAGTACTTCAAGATACACATTGGAGCAGTGGCCTCTTTGGTTATTTCCCAACTTACACTTTGGGAAACTTGGTTTCAGCGATCATTGCTTCAAAGATGCGCAAAGATCTGGAAGGTTACGAGGAAGACATCAAGAGGGGTAATTTCAAGCCTATCAGAGAGTGGTTAAGATTAAAAATACACCAGCATGGATCTGTCTATGCCCCCAAAGTGCTTCTTAAGAATACCTTAAATGAAGGCTATAACCCGGACTACTTTGTTACCTACATAGAGACTAAATACCTTGGGTCCTGAACCCTAGCCTATTTGATTAAAGCTATATTCTAATTCTGTTTATACTATTTTTTCTGATTTCTTTTGCTAGAAATGGAGTTACTTCGCAGATAACCTTAAAGCTTAGTCAATAGAACCCGATTACACGCAGAAATCTAATCCCACAGAATAATTACTTGGCATATAAAGAAGAGTCCTGATACTACCGGATCCCGATTGCAACATTTGGCAGCAATAATGTGAAGTTATTGATTAGGCAAAATTAATGCAGAATAACATAAAGAGTAAAAAATAACCTTCGATAAAATCATCCTAAATTAAACAAATGATTTATGAATGCCCGCAAGGTCATATCTGTTTTAGTAAAGACAGCCTTAATATCTGTGGTATGAAAGGTTGTGGTAGGATTACTGTAGTAATAAGTCCATTAGATATTAAGTGGTTTTACAAGATAAGTAAAACAGGACTTTGTATTAATAGGAGCGAATTACACAAGATAATTGAAGACCCTAATATGCCAAATAATGTAAAGAGGCAAATACAAGAAGTCTTTATGCGATCATCAGTATCCCCTTAGGTATAAATGGCAGCATAAGAAGAGTTTGCAATGTTTGAATAATGAAGTTATCGTTTGCTGGTACCTTAGTTCTAACTCCTTTATTGCCCTAATCCCTTCAGCCTCTCGTTACGACCATAGATAGATATTGTTGAAAATTTTATCTTCATTGTTCTTTCTGAAACCGGCAGCAGGATGAAATAAATCACTTATTGTGTTTCACAGTTTGCTCATGCCTTTTTCCTACCCATTTCATAAAACCTTGCACGGTGCAGGGTCTGACACTACTGTATCGAATAACCTGTGAAAGCCTGGGTCGTAACCAGGAAAACTATCTACATACTCTTCTTTCATACTTTACTCTTTAATGAAGTTAATTGATTAGACAAATTGAATTATTGATGGCTTAATGTTTCAGAATTGAGAACGGATCCCAGAAGAATATTTAAACTAGCCGTGAGATAAAATATCTCATTATACATGAATTGGAGTAGCGATATAAGGATTTGAACCTTAAAGAAATGTTCATACTTTCCTTGAGTGCAATAAATGAAAGAAAAGTTAGATCAGCTCTGACAATACTGATGGTACTAGTCGGGAGCAGTTTACTGGTCGCTGTGGGCGCATTTGGCGCTGGTTTCGCTGACTTCTTTAACAAACAGTTCAATAATTTGGCTCCAAACATACTATTTGTTTCAAGCGTACAGCGGGAAGGGGATGATACTGGTGGCTCTGTGGGTAGTGTTGCTCCTCCTCCATCGGCAAAGATAACACTAAATGCTGCAGTCGAATCCAGATTACGATCTCTTCCTTATGTCGAGCAAGTTATACCATCCTATCAGAGTGACATATCAGTTGAATCCGGCGCTGAATCAAAATCCTTCTCTCTCCTTTCTATGGATCCCACCAAACTACTTGTTATCGCGCCCTCTCTCGATCTAACTGAAGGTTCTACCTTCCCTTCTCCAGCTGATCCTACTGCGATCCTTGTGGCCGAAGACATTGCTTTTCCTCCTGGTGAAGCAACTCCATTCATCAATTTAGGGCAGAGTGTCAGGTTAACTTATTCGTTCGTTGAGCCAGAAACTGGAGAAGCTAAGGAAGAGTCAAAGAGCTTTGTGGTACGAGGCATTATTGAATCAACTGGCAATCCAACAGTAGATAATGCTGTTGTTATCGGTTTGCAGCCTGGAGACACGTTGCTTCAAAGAGCTGGTAAATATGATTCTCTTTTCGTTGCTGCTGTTTCAGCTGATTTCGTTGATTTAGTAGAAGAAGAAATAAGGACTATCTATGGTAATGACATTGGAATAACTACTGTTCAAGCCATTCTTGAAACCATAGAAGAGTTTACAGGTGGCATTAACTCATTTCTTTCCAGTATAGCTATCATTTCCCTCGTAGTAGGAGCCGTAGGGATTATTACTACTCTATATACCTCTGTAGTAGAGAGAATCAGAGAAATAGGAACGTTGAAGGCAATTGGAGCAAAGAATATTACTATTCTTGG
>DASTUU010000409.1:0-1503 GCA_035759485.1 Nitrososphaeraceae archaeon | reverse complement strand
CAGCCTAATTGCTGTCAGATCACTTTGTAATTTGGTTTGAACCCCCTTGCTTTTCTCAGCCTTAATATTAATGGGTATATCTGTTATTAATGACTCAAGTTGAGATGTTGATTGTGAACTAATGGCATTTAGCTGGCTCTTAATTGAAGGAAATATTACCGAATGGGGGATATAAGAATGAGCAAATGCCATATCTTTATCGTTTAAAGCTAAACTCTTTTCAGCTAACAGAATCTGGTTTCGAATCCTTGCTAGGTTTACCATTATGAAAAGTGAATTCTCATCATTTACTGAGGTTGAAGTTGTATTTGTTTGAGCGTAAACTCCTATATTTAAAAGCAAAGTCAGTACAAGAACTAATGAACCAGAAGATCCTGCAGCAATAAAAAGTGCGCCCTGTGACATATTTGACTTCATAAAGTTATGTCACCTCGAGAATCATAGCAAGCTATAACAGACATTATCACGTTGCATTACTATTTGTCTAGCGTAATTAGAGTATTTAGGGCATATTTATTTATACGTCTTATTCTACGGTCTGAGAATTATAAAGGTCATCGCGAAGTTGCTGTATTACCCTCATTTATCTTTTTCTTATTCTTTATCACTATAGTATAGATTCCCCCTGCTGCATAAGCGATCGATATTAAAATACGCGATAACAGTATAGCCATATCTTCTCTAACTGTCAACATACCTGTATGAACTTCAAACACAATAGGAATTGCTGCTAGTGAGATCAAACCAACAACAATCTGCTCACGACCAACCCCGCTATTGTTATTGCCATTGTTGTTGCTTTTGCTGTTGCTATATTTCTTCAATAGTAAATACGTAGAGATGTTTCCAGATCCGATGCCGGCTAAAATTAAATATGGATATAGAGAAGGTAGTAGCGGTATCGCGGCAAAGGGTCCAGCCCAACACATACCATTTATAATCTTTGCGCGCATAGGCCATTTGATACTTTTTCTCATTCTACTCTGAAGAGAAGACCATAGCATGTCACGTTCCTTATACAATAAAAATATGAATGTGAGGATAAAGCTTCCTATCCAAATAACAGCATTATAATATGATGGCAATTTATTAAGGAATATTATCTCGCTAAAAATTGAGGCTACGGCAACAGCTATAGCTATAGCTATAAAGAAAGTTCCAAACGGCTTATTCCCTTGGTCAGTACTATTGCTATTTTTTTGTGGGTCTCTTTGCATTACGGTATAGCACTGCACTTATTAGTATAACCTACAGCAGACCACTTCTTAACAATACATCACTTCTTTGATTAACATCTTGACCGTACTTAGGGCTAAATCAAGTTGATCTGCTATTACTTCTTCTTCATATCCCGATGCATATAGATTTCTTAAGGTCTCTCTTTTTTCTTTATTTATTACATTAGAAGGAGGATGTAATGATAATTCTGTTTCTACCGATTTAATGTATTGCGATATCTTATTGACCATATCTTCTGCATTGGCATTACTTTCTGTCGAAAAT
>DASTUU010000408.1:0-6153 GCA_035759485.1 Nitrososphaeraceae archaeon | reverse complement strand
TCGATTTCTCAAATTGATTGACTCAGCCATTACTTGAGGTTCTGTAGATGTAGTTGTAACTGTGGTAGTTGTCAAATAGCTCTGACTGCTCAAATCATACCTATAGTAATCAAGTTTATCAGGATCATATCTTTGTATAGTCTGAATATTTTCACCTCTGTTTATTCTGTGCTGTATAACATTTCGATGGACATAACTTGATACGTACGAATAACCCCTACGTTTTACCTCTTTAAGAAACTCTATTCTGAGAATATGACCGCCATTTTCGCCCCAAAAACCTGTTTTAATACCAATCCACTCCATATATGCAGTGTTCCTTTTTCCAAAATTCTCATCGTGTGTACCATGTCGTAACTGATAATTCTCTAGTGCCGCGCCCTTCGCATAACCAACAATTTCGTCGTCTGATTTGTCTGCCTCCTTAACCCTTAGGGTGACTAGTATTGTGTCACTCCATTTAAGAGACTTTCTAAATCGAGTTTCATTGTTAATATCTACTGGAACATGTAGTTCCTTGAATATTTTTACTACATTCTCTATCAAATTATGTGGCAAGGTGTTGTTAAAGTTATTAATGTCGTTAATCTTATTAATTTTATTAACACCGCTGCTATTTTTCTGCAGCTCTGCACTTTTACCTATTTCTTCAACTACAGGTACCAGAGTAATTTTATTTTTTCTAACAGAATCTCTAATATCTACCTCTTTAGCCCATATATTTTTGAAAGTAGCCATGTTATCAAAGAATCTCTTTTTGTATTCAGGTGGTATGCCTTGCAATACATATTCAAACATTCTTCGTTCTTCTTTTAGAACGCTAAAATACTTTACAGATTCTTCGTGTATGCGAGAAGGATGCCAACCAAGAGCATGAGCATTAGTACGAGCAAGAACCACAGAATGCTCAAAATCTCCTAGAGCATAACCTGCAATGCGTTCTGACACAGACAAAAACCACCCAAGGTCTTTGTAATGCTGTCTTGTTTTAGTATCATTTTCAGGAATTCCTGCATAAGTAAGCAATTCTTTTATTCTCTTTTCTGCATGCTCTGCTATTCTACCCTTATATGGATAAGCAGTTCTGTGTATTATTGCAATTACTATGTTGATGTTAATTCCTACGTCTTCTATGAACTTGTTTATTTTTTCATCATTTCTTATGAACCATTCAATAGCATCTTCATGGGGCTTGTCAAATTGTTTCAAGGGATCATAATCATGGAAAAGAGCTGCAACAAATAAGTATCTTATATCTTCTTGACTGAATTCATTATCCTTGTACTGTGTTTTCATGACTTCTGCTCCTTCTTTATTATTATTCCTATCATTATTTCCATTAGCTGCAAGTAAAACAAAATATGTAGCCTCTAATTCATGGTCTATATTATGATAACCATAATAATCTGCCCCAAGTCCTTTCTTTGAGAATTCAGATACTGCATGTCTTATTATTCTCTGAAGCCATTTATCTTGTAGTCCCATCATCGTACCAAGATTAATTATTTTATCCCTTAAAACAGCCTCATGTGCAAGACCAATATTATAGCGTATCCACCAAGGAAATAATTTCAAACGTTTGTAAAACTCATACCAAGTCGGCAGTGGTTCAGTTAGAGGGTTAATTGCTGTTGATGATGGACTTGTATGATTACTAGTAGGGTTAGTGATAGTAGTATTATTATGATCATTGTTACGAATAATAGCCTTACCCACTGACATATAGGATACATCTTGTGTATAATAATATTTATGAGACGAGATCTATTGTCAAAAGTTCAAAGTACTTATCAAAACTCATAATATTTGTTAAAATTATGTTAAGATGTCGCTATTCTACAGAAGCCGATTATATCAGATCTTGAGTGAGCAAATTTGTAATTGCTTGAATCGATATTAGCGTCGTAGGCTATAAAACATTTGTGACCTCGGGTAAATATTTCAACAAAGAGTAAAAGCACTTGATGCTCCACATATAGGTTATGTTGTAAGAGAAACTCCTGATAAGATTGTAGTTTAAGTAGAAGATGAGAGATAGGTATGATATATACCAATTTCAGAAATCTAGCAAGTTGGTGCTAACGTCCTCATAGGCCTTAGGATGCATGATATAGTAACAAAATACAAAGTTAGCCGTCAGGAATTGCGTCCAACTAGTCGCCAAGATCCGTGGACTGGACATGATAGAATAGATTTTGCTACCTGTGAAGAAATATCCCAAATCACTTTTCAATAAAGGAGTTCGAGCAAAAAATGAAGACCATATAGGGTAACAGATGGCAAAACAGTTGTCTTCAGTGAATCAAATTACAGATTTGACATATCAAGTCAAAGATAAAATTTATTTCTAAAAGTAAGTGATCCGTACTTTAGTTTACCTTAGCTCAGTGTGTAGACTTTGTAAAGGTTGCCCGTATCACGATTAATATATTTCCATTCATCAGTTCTGTACGCTAACTCATAGAATTCTGTCTGTACCCCTGGATGCAATAATTTATAGACATTCTCTCCTATTGAAACTTTATTTGGGCTCGTGAGCGAAGTTATCTTTGCTGCTATATTCATAGTGTATCCAAGTAAATCGATTTGAGAGCTTTTATCATACGCATACTGAACAACCACATTTTCTCCTGAGTCTATACCAATTTTCACATATAAATGAGGATAATCATACTTGTTCAATACCGGATTAATTCCATTTGTCATCACATCAATCATGGATTTTGCGGATCTTATTGCTTTGTCATAGGTAAGGTATATGTTCGAGCCAGGAGCAAAGAAAGCAATCACAGCGTCACCTACGTATTTCAAAACATATCCATCATAATTTTCGACCACAGAAGAGAGTTCATGTGAAAATGCTCTGATTATTGTAACTAGTTTGTCGACTGGCAATGTCATGCTCATCTTAGTCGAGCCAACTAGGTCGGCATACATTATAATAAGTGGTATCTTGGAGCTTACATAGTTAAGAAGATAGTCCTGGCCGCGCTTTATCGAGGTATCATACTGATAGCGTTCCTTTAATGCACTCCAAAACCTATCCTGCCTTTGTTTAGATTGTGTTTCTAAATCTACAAGTTCTTTTTGTTTTACATTACCAGAACTATTATCATCATCTGATATCATCCGCTTTAGGACTAATTCGCTGGTCCTATCTAGATGGCCTATTTTGCCTTTATCCTTTCTTCTCTTTGATTGCTTCTTTTTTCTTTTCGGAGTCATTTGCTAAGCTCTCGTTATAACAAGGTACGATAAAACCATCGGTTATTATTAAGTATACTTTTCGTATCCAGAACATTGGTCTTAGAATGCATAACGTGCATCAAAATCTAGCGGAAGCAACCAAACCTATTCTAGAGAGATGAGATTAGTTAAGGCATAGCTAACTGGTCTGACTACTGTTATAGAAATTTTATCGCAGGAAATACTTTCTTTTGGTGCGTAGTAAGCTATAGATAATCTCAAAACCTTTTGCTGCAAACTACAATATATTGATGTCTTATATACGCAACTGTTACTTGGTTGTGATGTAACTAAGGATACCTGCCCAGAACTGGATTTACTTATAGTTCCAGGTGGCACGGGTACTCGCATCCAAGTGAATAATGCTAATCTTCTTAAGTGGATTGCTAACAAGTCCAGACTTACTGGTTCAGTATGCACTGGTTCTAGTCTTCTTGGTAAAGCAGAATTATTGGATGGACATGAACTACTCATTGGCATGCTTTTGACTTTCTCCGACAAGCCGCACCCAATGCCAACATACGCAAAGGTCTGCGATTTACTATTGATGGACCCATCTCCACTTCTGCAGGTATTTCCGCTGGAATTGACATGGCTCAACATATTGTAAGTTACTTTTTTGGGACCAAGGTGGGGGAGGCAACAGCTCACCAGATGGAATATCCTTATCCTCAAAACAACAAACGTAGTAGAAATATAGCAGAACAATGTATGTAATATGAAAGTTAAAGAAAACAAAAACTACGATCTGCCAAAAAATAGATTGGAGGACTTATTCTTCGCCTAGGATTGCCGCTTGGGATGTTGTTGGTGGTTTCTCTTCTTGCATATACAGATCTATGAATTCAGGCCTTAAAGCAGGTGAGTTATTTCCTGTCTGACAGATCAGGTTTGAATGTTTGATAGCCAAAGCACAAACTTTGTATTCGTCGCCTACATTAACAGTCATGTTAGGAAATGTTGCAGTATATTCTATAAGCCCACCAGTACCATTAGTGTTCACAGAATGGATGTATGTCTTGCTATCATCAAATAACTTTACTCTCGATTCCCCGTTTACAGTTACTATTGTGACAATGTCTCCGCTATTATGGTCTAATCCTTGTACTGTCATAATCACTTTGAATATGTCTTTCTTCTTTTCTGCTTCTGAGGAAGTAGTGGTCTGCGCAAGAGCGTCCGTGGTAGTATTCAGAACTGTTGTTGTAGTAAGAAATCCAAACAACGATATTGATAGGAATGTCAAGGCAAGCTTTTGTTTTCGTTTCTTTCTTGTGCCTATTGTTGACGTTGACAAACGTTAGTCCTTCATAGATCAAGAGAAACCCAAGTATATTTCAGCTCAGAAATTGTCATTCATAAGATAATAACCTTGCATGTTTATGGAATATGGTTAAGCTTGGTTGTAATATAGAATCTTTTACTACATTTTATTGTGGTAAGAAGGTTGTAATGCATTTTCCAAAGCTTCAAAAAGTCTTCTTGACTTTATTTTCTAAACAATCAATATCAAACGCAATATAAAGTACTCAAACACATTACAAGGTTTTATAAGTATCTAGAAAACAACCCTTCGGTATGAAGGCGTATGATATAATGTCCGTAAACATCGCTGCCGCCAAGGAGGATGCTAAGGCCATTGAGATTTCAACACGAATGGCCTTAGAGGGATATAATGGAATGCCAATAATTAATGAAACAGGAGCTGTAATAGGCATAGTTACCACCATAGATATTTTAAAAGCAATAAAAGATAACAAAGACCTTGATAAATTATCAGCCAAAGATATAATGACTCGGCATCCAGCTACTTTGGGTCAAGACGCATCTACAGATGAAATAATAGATATAATGTACAGAAAAGGAATAGACATGATACCTATTGTTGCAAATGAAGAGGATGAAAGTAGGCTTATCGGAGTCGTTTCTAGACAGGATATTTTGAAAGAAAAGCTAAATGAAAGATTCGTAAGTATAGGAAGAGACTGACAGCCACCTGAAGAATGGCATGACAATTCAGTTCATAATAATTTTGAGATTACATAAATTCCTAGCTTATAGCGTTAATGCTCTCTTTTCACATTGATAATATTACAGACAAACAAAGCTTCTGCTTTTTTGGTAAAATATATTTGAACTATTTCCGTTAGATATTGGCGATATTAAAATGGACGGTCAGTTTATATCAGCACATGAAGATGACTACGCATCACTCTGTACGGATCTTTATCAATTGACTATGGCTGCTGCCTATTATGTTAGTCCAAGTCGAATAAGCAATAGCCAAGGGATATTTGAGGTGTTTGTCAGGAAACTCCCATTGAATAGATCATATATGGTGGCTGCTGGACTCGAACAGGCTCTAGAGTTTATTTTGGGTATGAAGTTCAATGACAAACAAATATCATATATAAGGTCTCTTGATGCGTTCAAGATGGTAGATAAAGACTTCTATGATTATTTAAAGGTATTCAAATTTACAGGTACTGTTTGGGCTGTTCCGGAAGGTACTATATTATTCCCAAATGAACCTATACTTAGAATCGAAGCCCCTATAATCGAAGCACAAATTGTTGAGACATACATTTTATCAATTATTAATTTTCAGAGTCTAATTGCAACCAAAGCCTCAAGGATAGTAAGTGCGGCCAGTGGCAGGTCTGTAATCGAATTTGGTTCAAGGCGAGCGCATGGACCGCAGGCAGGCTTTCTTGCAGCAAGGGCGAGTTTTATTGGAGGATGCACGGGCACATCCAATATGCTTGCAGGTCATAAGCTTGGAATACCGGTATTTGGCACCATGGCTCATTCATTTATAATGAGTTTTGAAAAAGAGGAAGAAGCTTTTCAGCACTTTAATCATATATTTCCATCTGGATTTTTGTTAGTAGATACCTATGATAGCAT
>DASTUU010000407.1:0-1690 GCA_035759485.1 Nitrososphaeraceae archaeon | reverse complement strand
CAAGAGAAAATTGAGGAGCTAGAGGCTACACCTAACGATAACCATTCAGTGACTACGAATGACAAAGGATCGATAGGAGAATGGCGTAGAGCGATTTCTACTATTAAAAGGATCATAAATCAGAGGAAGGCGAATGGAACCCTAGGAGAGTTACTTTCTCATGGTGCATTTGGTGATCTCAAATCGGCACAATTAACGTTGATGGCAGCCAAAAAATATAGTGCAAATAGAGCTATAGAGATAAGGGAGGCGAACCGTGTGATTGAAGCTGAGAAGATGATTAACAGTACACAACTGCCACCGCCGCCACAACCAAGGATTATAGAAATAACAGAAGATCAGGTAGAAAGGTATACATTCATTGCCAGTAAAATGGGTAAGACCTTAGAGGAAGCGGGGTACGTAGTTGTACCCAATCGAGAGGAACAGGAACAACGAGAGGAACCTCCCGCGCACCCTCACACCGCGAGATGAATAATGAATTATCTGTATACGCATAAAGGGAATGGTGCAGCACCTACCGGACCCCAGAATATAATATATAATAAAATTATAATATATTTTATTTTCATTTTATTATTATTATTATTAATTACCTGTATACGTATACAAATAAATGTATATGGTTAATGTTGGTAGGTAGATAGGTATGAGTTTCATAAACATAGAGGGTAGGACAGGTATCTTCAAACCCAAGAGGCGTCCTTCTTCTGGAAAGCCGAGGGGAAGAAAAAAAGGTTGGCGTAAACCTGGTGGTGTTTTCACAACTATCAGGATAGATGAGGAGCTGAAAGCAATCTTAGAAATTGAAGGCAAGCAGGATGAACGTCGCAATGATACTATGAAGCGTTTGCTCAAAGAGAAGGGTGAAAAGATTAAATCGTTAGTGCAGGAGAATGACAGGTTAAAAGCGTTAATCGAACGTCTAAAAACTGAACAGGGTGTTATAATTCCAGAATAATAGATAAATTTATTTTATTTAATAGGAGAGAATATATGCTAATATGGCAGCAGCGACTATAGAAAATAGTAAAACTGTCTACGGTACTGCAACCTGTGGCACATGTCGTAACTTTAGGCCCTGTATGTGGATAGATATACTGGATCTGATAAAGGCAGGATGTATTGAGGAAAAAGATGGGTATTGGGTTTGCTACCAGTGCTATAATAAAGAAATATCAGAGGATGCCTTATACACTCCTACTCTTAGACATTCATTAAGATAGCCAAAAAACAATATTATAGTAAAACGGTTACAAATGGTACAGATCTTCTAGAGGTTTCTACCAGAATCGGTAGAATAGATGCTATCTACTATGTCAGGTCTACCATGTTAGACTGAAATGGTGTTAGCAAGAAGAGTTTGTCTACACCTCTTAAAGCTGCAGATAAAGTATCGGGTTTATTATAATCAAACTGTACTACTTGCACTTCCGAGTCACTAAATATACTGTCATTAGCTGAACGTGCTGCTGCCTTGATAATCATATCTTCTTCTTGTTTTTGTCCTTTAGTCGACAGTAGCTTCTTTACAACTTCACTGCCTACAGTTCCAGTAGCACCTGTGACCAGAATAGTTTCTACCATTGTTTATTATACCTCGTATTGTATTGTATTCTTTTATCATCTATTTAATTACTAGTATTCCATAAAGATAGTGCTGCTGTCTGTTTATTTTGTTTCCTATTCT
>DASTUU010000406.1:0-5258 GCA_035759485.1 Nitrososphaeraceae archaeon | reverse complement strand
TGGGGGAAGAAGTGTAGGCAATATGGCACCTATAGCAATAAGCGCAATCGCGCCAAATAGCATGATAATTCCGCTGATTATGTTCAAAATTGCGATAATTGTTACGCCAGTGGGTCGTGACTTAGGGGCACTTTGCAAGTTTTAGATATAATGCTAAATCCCTCTTTAACCCCTCATATGAAAAGTTTTGCTCTAAGATAACAAAGAAAATAGCGTTAGACGAGAGAGTCGACATGGCTGGGAGTTCTCCGAGACGGTTCAAAGCTCACTTCGTTCGGAATTACCTAGAGTCATAAAAATGGGCAGAAGACGGGACAATTTGAACCTACGACCCCGCCGGCAGAACGCTCTTTACTGATCTAATGGACAGTAGCTATGGAAAGAGATAACTAAACTGCTGTAATCAAATCTCAACCGGTCTCCACCCTTTTTCTTTACCTGCTCTATAACCCTTTACTATCCTGAAACAAAGTGTTGAGAAATGACGCAGCCGCAGGGAATTACACCTAATCCAGGCCCGAAGGAGTGACATTAAAAGTGGTAGTCATAGTGTAAATAATTGGAATAAGGATCGCGAGCATTATTTAATATTTGACGTTTTGTTTAAATGGAATGCAAGAAGCCAGCTAGCAACTAATCCCAGCCTAGGGTTTAGTCGATGCGTATCTCATTTAAGCATTCGACTGACGGTTCCATTAAGCAGCTAATTCTAGATCGAAAGTTGAATTGGCTTTATAATAAATTTTGGAAAAAAGTAGACATCATGAGTTATACTTCCGTAACCACATTGACGAGAAAGGCTCTGTTTGCATACCTTAATTATGCAGTCCAACCATATTATTGGTTAGAATTACGTCGTTCATGTTAAACAAACGAGGAAGCACACCAACAAACGATGACAATAGTAGGGGAATATTTGGAATTAAGAGAAGGTGGTTGAAGCAAAGTGATATCGAATATGATTAGAAATAACAATATCGATGAAGGCATGACTGCCTTTGCTCTTTGGCTCAACGTAGAAGACAAACATTCACTTACAATCCCAATCATATTGAAAGACTTTATTGAAGATAAAAAAGCAGTATTGCAAGACAATATTTTGAAAAAAGAAGTAGTCGTAGATATAGTAGAAGGAGTACCATTTTGCGAGGAATGTAGATCAAATGATTGCGCTCATGTGGGCTTCGCAATATGCACCGAAGAGATGAAAAGACCATCTAAGATAGAGTAAAAAAGTAGCAACATCAACTGCATATGTTTTGTTTCTTGTAGCTTTTTGTTTTTCATCGTCATAATTGCCAAACATTACCACCAGATTCTTATCCCCAGTTTCATTTAATTGCGATAAGAAGATAGTTGTGTGATTATTATCATCAATATTATAATATAGGGTAAAGTGATTCTTTTCCTGTAACTTCCAAGGATAGCGTTATTCAACGCCGTAGTTACCTAGGATGATGAAAATTGACAGGTATGATTATTTGAATACCTGACCTCTGGAAAGTTTAGATCATGTGTTATATGATGGACCTCAAACAAGAATGTTTGAAAAAGATGGGCTCATGAACAGCAGATCGCTGATCATCTTGCTTATTTATTGAGGAGAAGGCTAAATATTATTACAGCTAACTGTTCTTGTGTATATATGATACCGGAACCCTCCATTAGAGAAGAATTGGAAAAAAGACTCCATGATATAGATATGCTATACTATAATAATTTGAATGATAAGGAATCATTAATATCTAAACAAATAATAGAACAAGTAGCAAGAGATGCGATTCTAAAGGCGGAAGAATACTTCAAAAAAGGAACACCAGAAGACGCTATGTATGGAAGGATGTATAGAAGGATCGCTAAGGACTTGCTGGAAAGCCTCCTTCCTTGACTAATTAAACTCGATTTTTTTGATGATAGCCACTGGATTGAAGGGATTTGAACCCACGGCTTAGGTTTCTAAACTGCCCTTTACTGATCTAAAGGAACAGCAGCTATAGAAAAAGAGAACGATAGATTCACATATGTCTGTACTGAAGAAATTAACTCCATCTCGATGTCAAGAGCGAGGCAACGGAAAAGAGTGAGGCTAAGAGCAAAAGAGGAGGATAGTAAGAAATAATGTGTGGACGACAGTCGATGTTATTTGAGCAGCAGGCAATTTGTGTAACTATCTACGGAAATTAATCATGAAACTCATAATAACGATAGCTTCGAACGGCTAACTAAACTTGCCAGCTGGCATCTCAGAGAGACCAGCTGGCAAGGATGCGATCAGACGTGGGTCTCTAATACATAGAGGCTCACGTGCTTTTTAAAGGGACTCTTCATAATCTTAAGCTTTTTGGAGTCATTTTTCCATATAATCGATTTTTGTTTGGTATACGACGATGAATAGACAGCATGGTTGTTGTTAAAATAATGTTGCGGTAATAATGATAAAAATCGTCGATCGACTGATTTTCATCTCCACCCTCCCCCTTAGCTGATCAAACCCCACAACTTCCTCTTTAAAATGCTCAAGGACTATCATCATCTATTCGAATGCCCTTCTTTTCCTGTATTATACGCTACTAGACGAGAGCAGCAGCTTTCTTCATATGGACTTGTTTTTTACACATTGCGAAGGATTACAATGGTCTTTTTATGTGAGCTGGACAAATATCAAGATGTTGAGGCTAGCACATTTAAAGGAACGGAAGCGATCACAACGGAGTACTAGCGGAGAGTTAAATAATCGAGCTTCAATCACTGCACGGAAAAAGAAGTCAGCGTCATTAATCGAACTGTTAAATGTAATATATCAGAGCCCAGGCAAAACTATGCCGACAGCTAAGCTGCTTCGCAAGATGAATATATCTAATCAAGGACAGGAGCTTATTCGAAGAGCCGAGAAAGTAGGTTACATCGTTAGGTATAGGGAAAAAATTGATCATGGCAAGAAAATGGGAAGTTCCTGCATTATGAATAGACTCACACTTGCAGGAGAGGGCTTTTTGTTATCTCAATGCTGTCGTGGATAGATCGAAGTAAGCTTTGCGATCTAAGTTTCTTTTTAGTTTTTACTGCATGTTCAGTAATATCATTTCATGGGCAAGGAATGTCCTCTTTATCTTTGGGATATAGACATTGTCAGGTGGATTCCAAAGCGCAATAGCGGCTAAATGAGTAACAAGAAGAATAAGATCATGAGAACAAGATAGACCGAATTAGTGCATGTCTGAGAAGTGATAAGTTACGGCCTTGGTATTACATGGGTTTTTGTCAGACAATGACCAAGAATGAGCTAAATCTGATGTTATAGTTACCTAGAATGATAAAATGGACTGCCAGGGATTGCTTGAACCGCGACGCTTGCTCCACAGTCTCATAAGCAGTTAGATAGTCTACCCAGTCCCCACCAGAGTACACATCAGTAATGCTCAGTTGATTGTCACTTAACGTATATTTTCCAAGGCTTTTTTCCAGCCCTCGATTTCGATATCAAAGGCAGCTAGCTGTTCTTCGAATTGTTTGTCATCCAAGCCATCAGGTCTTATGAATGTCCAGGTGGCAGTAGAGCCTTGCTGGTTTGGAACTATACGTACATAGACTTGCCAAACTAATCTACCACTAACGAATACATGATCTATAATGCCTAGTTCTTGCTCGATTCGATTGAGTTTAAGCTTTGCTTCCCCTGCAGGAGTATTAAATTTCCACCATTCATCTTCTCCTTTTGTGATATCCTTTAGAACTCCTCCAGTTTCCATATTCTTGACGTTTTTGAAGAATTCTAACACTATGTCAGTGCTTCTACTTACAGTCATTGTTTTCACAATGACCTTTCGTGGGGCTGTGCTATCATTTTCTTTTTGTTGACTTGCTGCTGCCATGCTTCAATATAGCGAAGAGTAACTACTTAAGTACCAATGCTGATGATGGCGATCTTACACTTATGGACGAACTCCGATCGATTACAAGCTCAAAACTTGTTTTCTAATTGAATTTGACATTGAAAAGGGGACCTTATTCAGAACAATATCACGTGGACACAATTGATTCCTTCACAAGAAAGCCAACCCTCCTGTCAAGTTTCATCAAGAAAGTATAGTCTTATTGAAGCAATCTAGCACCAAATAACTCAACGTGAGAAAATCAGAAAAATTACCTAGGTTTCGTCTGAGATATGTCAAACATCAACGTTGAATGTTATCGTCTTTTCTGTCGTCTGAAAGTCAGACCATTTTGTCCCAAGATCATTGAAGACAAATTTGAACAAATCTGCAAGATAAATTGACCATCTCTTGCCCATCTCATGTTGAATAATGAAGTCGTGTGTGTTATCCGACTGATCGTGAGTGAAAGGAAAGCCACAGGCTCTAACCCATGACTCAATCAGATCAATGAATGTTTCCGTTGAATATTGGTGTTTTATACTCAAAAGCATATCTTTCATCTCATTTTTGGCGATCTCTTGCGATAGCTGTTGTACCTCCTCTTCAGACAACCTATTCATCAGTCGGATTAGCAAATTCTTTGGAAAAGGAATCATGCCCGCCTTGGTGGCAGCGCTGTAAAATTCAGTGTGTGCCTTGAATATCTGGCTAGCTAGAGTATTTAGACTGACTCTTTTCTGACTAGCCTCCTTCCTCAATTGTTCAAGAACATCGCCATCAAAACGTAAGGTAACATTGCCACTTGGAATTGAGCCCCTTTTTCTTTGACCTATGGTCAGCCTTCCGTTAGGCATCGGACAGGTTACTATACATTTTACATATTAATAAATATTGTGTGCACTGCACTAATTCTATTGCAGGACAGCAAAATAAGTGCAAGAATGTAATAAATATATAAGCATTGGAATGGGTGCAATATCTTTACTTTCCTTGCAAAAAATTCTTCCTGCATTAATAGCACCAATGGATATAGCTGCCTGTGCAAGCGCAAGATAGCCGACGACCAACAGAACGACAGCAAAAAGCGTTTTCTTTACTCTTAATAGACGATGACAAAGACATACTTACTGTCCTAAAGCAATCACTTGAGCTTAAAGGAATGAACACCTATGGCTTTACTAATCCAATTCTTGCAGTCGAGCATTTTAGAAACAATGCTGCCAACTATGACATGGTGATAACTGACATTCGCATGCCACAGATGAATGGCTTTCAGGTCGCGAGGGCTGTTAAGGAGATAAGATCAGATATCAAACTTGCGTTTATCACAGCATTTGAGATAAACAGATCAGAGTTTGAGAAGGTCTTGCCATCGACAAAGGT
>DASTUU010000405.1:0-3905 GCA_035759485.1 Nitrososphaeraceae archaeon | reverse complement strand
ACCGCACCCTTTAAGAAATCAGATTCATCAGTAATTTGGAGCAGAGGCCATTGAAGATCCTTACTACTTAGCCATGTTGCCATAAGTGGTATCTGACTAATAGTTGTGTCTATCAGTTTGTGCAGCTCTTTAATCATATTAACATCTAAAACCATCATGAACCAAACTCACAGTTAAATAGTTAAGAGTTCTGTTCTCCACCCATAGCAAGGAAGGACATGATGGGAGACAACATGCCGCCACAGACCTTTTCTAATACCTACTTTATTCCTGCTATGCATACAGATTCATTGTCCATGATGATTGAACCGCTCTGAGTCATTTTACTATGAGCATTAGCAGGAGCGTCATATTTTCTTATTACTTCATCTCTGACTAACATCCATATTTTTCGTTTCTTCTTTTCGTCTTCATTCGCAAACATGTTCTGGATTGGACCAATTATTGACATGGCAAAGTCAGTGTAGTCTTCAGGGGAGGCAAACTCGAAAACTACATTGTGATACTCAAAGGTTACCTCCTTGAGTCCTGCTTGGACAAACACATCTTTCAACGCAGTAGCATTAGCAAGGCTAAAAGGACTGAGAGCTTTTCTGTAGACTACGGAGTCTGAACGAACCCCAAGTTCTCTTGCTACGATGTCTATTGCAGCATAAAGTTTTGGAACTTTTGCGGGTTCAGACCATACGGCAGCTTCTATTCTTCCGCCAGGAGACAGCACTTTATACAAATAAGTCAAGGTCGTGCTGAGATTGGGAAGAAACATCAATCCCCAACGACAAAGTATTGCATCAAATGAACAAGATGGCAAATCGATTGTCTCTGCATCAGCCTCTTTGAATTCTAGTATGTTTTCCAGCTCCAAAGAGTTAGCGCTCTGTTTTGCAATAGATAACATCTCTGTCGATATATCAATACCCAAAACATAACCTTTGGCACCAACCTTTTTTGCTGCAGTTATTGCTGGCTCTCCTATACCTGTTGCAATATCCAAAACTCTATATCCTTCATCTATTCCTGCAAGTTCTACCAATCTATCATTAACTTTCTGTGCATCATGCTCAAAGGTTGGCCACCATTTTTTCCATCCATTAGCGACGCTGTTCCAGCTTTGACGTTGACTTTCGTTGAAGTGGCCTGAATCCAAGTTTGGCTTATTTTTCAATGCATATTCATTTCCTTAAATCATTTATGCTGATAGATATGTCCAGATGCCAAGCCGGTATGCTTTATCCAAGTCAAGTCCACTTCGAACGTTGCTGTGTGCGCCAGTAACTAACAAACTTTGTAGTGCAATTTACATGGTATGAATAATCACGTTATACACTCAAACACGTTTATGTTTCGCTCTTCAGTTATAAGTCAAATCAAATGACAGAAGCACACAGCAATAATAGTGAAGACTATTCTACGGAAGCCATCCATAATAAGTCAAAAAGAAGTTCGCAGAACAAGGTGCTACTCAAAGCCGTAGAGGCACTGGAATATCAATGCTTTGGGTTCTCAGACGGTCGCGAAAACTGATGCAGAAGGTTACTTGTTAAATGGTTGGAGCATCTAACCATGCTTCCAGATTAAAACAAATCCTAGAACAGTTTTTACAGATGACGACGTACTTACCATATACCTCAACCTTTTCACAGATTCTAAACTCGTAACGTGATTAGTTAATCCCTCATCCTCTTTATTTTTTCTACTCACCTTTTTTGGCCAAAATAGTCCCCTTCATTGTATCTGGATGATATTCGCAGTGGTATTCAAAAGTTCCAGTGGCGTTAGGAATGAAAGATACTTGACCTGAGCTACTACGAGCTATATCCCCGCTTGATGCAAGTTCTTTTCCTCCTGACCCTATAATCATTTCATGTTTTTCGTTCGTTGGATTAAAAATTTGTACTGTATTGTTTGCATTTGTAAGGAACCTTAAAGTGGGATTTGTTCCCTGAATGTTAGACCATCTGTAATCTTCCCCTTCCTCTGTTACACTCATCTGAATACTCTTGGTCATATTTTGATTTGAACCTGTTTGGTTCTCTACTAATCCTTGTTGCTGTGCATCTGTTGATTGTATTATAGGGAGGAAAACACCTCCTACAAGCAACAGCACCATTGCAGCTAAACCAAATATACAGAACACATTGAACACGCTTAGCACCATCTCATGATTACTTTTGATGTCATATATAAGAAAGTCTCCACCTCAGGCAACGAAGCACTAGAGAGCCTTCCTGGCTATATGCAGCAAATCTACCCATCATTGGATTGCAACAGTTTAATGCTTATCCTGTTTCACATTACAAGCTAGAAGTCAAACAGAGTTTCAACAAGACTTTGAAACAACTTGGAGATGGTACCGTACTACCATTATAATATTGTATAGCCTAGCTGGCACACTATATCTATCTAAAACATTACCAAGGGTCCATATAGCTGATTTTGTGTCATCAAGCTTGGTTCTAACATTCTCATATAATCTGCGCTCGAGCTCCACAATCCGATCTAGTAGGTCTTTAACTTGATTAACAGACTGGGAGTTAGATGACATATACCAAATATGGTCCCATTAGTATTAATCTATATTGTAGTAGCCATCATAAAAGCATACAAGCGGCAGTTTCTTGATTACCGATTACTTTCACTATAAGCTTGTAGATAGTCTTCGTAAAGTGTTTGCTTAACAGCTTCTGTTAAATCACTAGCTTCTTTATGGTTATTTAGTCCATTTTTCTCCAGCGTGTCAACACCAAGAGAATCAAGTTCATTTAGCCACCAACCGTATTTTTCAGGATGTTCTTTTTCGGCCATACATACAGATGATTTCCCTACTATATAACAGATCGGAGCATAGATGGTATATCAGTTAGGAGTGGTATTTCTGTTTATGTTTCCTTAGGTTCCTTCGTCCGTCGATTATCATGCCACGCTTGTCGCATCCCACCTGCTAGTTGCTTAAAATCACATTTCGCCTTTGTGGAAGACGTATAGCTAGCTGGCCTAAATCATATTTATGGGATCATTGATTTCTAGTTAATCTCTATCTATCGTATCGTTTCGTATCATTACCCCCTTTGCTTTGATATGTCTCTCCAGTTCCCCGATAGGAATATTCTTTTCCTCGAGTTTCGATTGTCTATTGTGAGTGTAAATGACCTAGTTAAAGAAGAGGTACAAAGACAAATCGACACTGCTATAGAAAGTATTTCCTATGACAAAAGTAGAATGAGTACACCCATAGCAAAGTCAAGATTTCAATACAAAGAGATATCCGATTTCCTACTTGGCTTTGAGTACGGACATATTATAGGAATATGCGCATGGTACTACAAAGACCTAGTCGCACAAAGCGGTAGGGAGGTAACAGAAGAGGAAGAAAGACAGGTGGGTCTTGAAATCAGTGCGATAATAGTCGATAGGCTTCCTGACATCCGGCAAGCGATACTAAGGACAGACCCTGGAGAGGTTCCATTTTGAAGAAGTTGGAATATCAACCTTTTCCATTAGACGGTAAAATGATAGTAAGAATCTAGCTCTACATGATTTGCTCAAAGAAGATAGTTATTTAACACAACAAACATTTCCCATGATAGAATGCTCTCTGGCATCCATCTGGGCCTTCTTTGCAAGAATATAAAATGCCACATCTGACACATTGGTGAAGACATTCTAGTTTAAGTGCATTTTTCCTAGTAGAAGATGGCGACACTGGAAAAATCTCGTTTACAGTCCTATCAAGGAGTCTTTTTTCTGCTCCCTCTTTCTTCCCATGGCAGCTAAAACAATAACCACATTTTATACATGCAAATCCAGTCCGATTTCCGCACGAAATACAGTCTTGATATCTAAAGGTAAGCGAATCCCTAATGTATTCATGTGGTGTTAGAAGTCCTTGTTCCTCTTCTCGTGTC
>DASTUU010000404.1:0-1473 GCA_035759485.1 Nitrososphaeraceae archaeon | reverse complement strand
TGCTGATTATGAAAGAGTTGAAGTTCTTTGCAAGAAGGCGCCTGATGCTGTAAATGAGCTAGTTAAATGGGGTGCTAGGTTTCATAGGGAAAAGGATGGTAGATTAACACAACGATTTTTTGGGGCCCATACTTATCGAAGGACTGTATTCTATGAAGATTGGACTGGTCAGGAAATAATTCGCCTATTGCTAGACCAAGTTAGATTGCGGAAAATCGAAATAGTAGACCATGTTTACATCACAAAATTATTAAAATCAGGTGATGTAGGTGAAAAAGAAGAAGTACCAGAAATCAAGGGAGCAGTCGGGATAGATATTAAGAAGAAAGAGATTTTACTGTTCGAGTGCAAGTCTTTAATACTTGCCACCGGAGGATATACACGAGTTTATGCCGTTAGTAGTTCAAGAATTTTCGAAAACTATGGAGAAGGTGTTGCTCTAGCATATGAAGCAGGTATCGATTTAATAGATATGGAGATGGTACAGTTCCATCCTACAGGAATGGTTTGGCCAGAGAAAGCCTTGGGTACCTTAGCTACCGAAGCAATACGTGGCGAGGGAGGTTTTTTGTTAAATTCAAAAGGCGAAAGGTACATGAAAAATTATTACCCAGAAAGAATGGAGCTGGGACCGCGTGATGTAGTAGCACGTGCGACTTTTAATGAAATAATTGCTGGTAGGGGTACGCCACACGGCGGAGTCTGGTTGGACGTAACTCATCTCTCCAGGGAAAAAATTTTGGACAGGCTCCCAACGATGTACGAACAATTCAGAAATATTGATGGAATCGACATATCCAAGGAGAAAATGGAGGTTGGACCTACTGCGCATTATTCCATGGGTGGAATACTAGTAGATATAAATTGTAAAACAAAAGTTAGAGGTCTATTTGCCGTTGGAGAAGTAATAAGTCAGATCCATGGTGCCAACCGCTTAGGGGGAAATAGTTTACTGGATACAATAGTTTTCGGAAAAATCGCTGGGAGTGAAGCAGCAACGTTAGCAAAGGAGGTGGGAGAAAGACAGAAAGATGGGACGTCATTGCTAGGATCAAACGTAAATAAGCAAAAAGATTTTGATGATGGGATCTTCATAGTTAAGGAACCGATTACCTTTCGCAATGAAATACAAGAACTAATGAAATTCAATGCGGGAATAATAAGAGAACAGACAAGACTTGAAAATGGATTGAAAACAATTTTGGAATTGAAGAGAAAATTTTATTCTGGGGAGAACATTCTGAAAGAATTCAATGTTGATGATGAAAATATTCCTTTAACTATGGAAGTAAAGTCTTCACTGGTTGTCTGCGAGGCCATAATAAGGTCTGCCTTGATGCGACAAGAAAGTAGAGGGGCGCACTATCGATCTGACTTTCCAAAGATAGATGACGAAAAATGGAAGGTAAATATCTATTGCAGGAAGGAAGGTAGAACCATGATATTGTTTAAAGACAATGTCAAAGAAATCAA
>DASTUU010000403.1:0-4872 GCA_035759485.1 Nitrososphaeraceae archaeon | reverse complement strand
TTTCAATAACTTAAACCAACAGTTCGGAGATTCGGTGAATGTTTCTTCTGATTTTAAGTGGGAGTGGACCTACATTCCGCATTTCTACCATAGTCCATTTTATTGCTATGCATATTCTTTCGGAAACCTCCTCGTATTATCGTTATACCAACAATTCAAGAAGGAGGGATCATCGTTCGTACCGGAATACTTCAAGATCCTGTCCTCAGGAGGATCAAGAAAACCTGAGGAATTACTGAAGGAATCAGGAATGGATATTTCAACGGATAAATTTTGGCAACAGGGATTCGATCTACTGAGAAATAAAATACTTGAATTGAAGAAAATGTTGTAGCTACCGTTCTAAAACGACATAGGCTATATGGCTTAGCATGCTCGTTTCCATCAGAATCGAAATGCAGTAGGTGGTTCGAGTGCCCTCCTACCTGCGAGATGCTATGTTGGCTGAGTTATGAAGGAATACAACACTATTTGCGACCATTCAACAATAAGAGTCCTTGTCGCATGTTGTATATGCAATACTGTGATAATAATACGAAAAGGAAGGGATAGCAGTACACGGTATGAAGCTGTAGTACTATAATACTATGTTTTGGAGCATACAGCACAAAAGGATGTGATTTTTTGTGGTATGCCTTACGAAAGGCTAATTATGAACACGCAGACCTGGATGTCAGCAACACTAGTTATACTTCATACAACTATCTTGTTTGAGTGATCCTATGATAGAATTTTAGAGAGCATGTACGAAGATTGATGCTAGCTATCGGCTTTTTGACAATTTGCAGCATTTGTATGTCAGTGATATACACAGTCTCTGTTCTCTGAAAATTAAAAGATTTCAATATGGTATTGATATCATCTACGAATAGTTATTTGACACTGTTCGCAAATCCATCTTCCATTATCTACCGTTGTTGAGCCCCTATCCTCGGATTTTTGGATATGTTCTGCTACACCCCTGTTAAATGGAATCAGCGCATGACACTTGACACACATTCCTTTCGATTCTTGAAAAATAGCTAACCTTTCAGCATAGTTATAGCCGCGTGTCGGATCCCTTGGAAGAGTCGAAGGCAAAAATTGTAGAAATTTGGACAGAATTATGTTACGCCTTTCTTTAATATGCGGCGCAGAGTCGGAACGTAGAGTGGCATACACCTTATAAGGCTTGTTGTTTACATTGTTCTGAAGTCTATTAGAATTCTGTACGTTGTAAATAAAATCAAAGACAAATTCTGCCACCTTTTCATCCAGCCCCGTAACTGAATACCCTGATCTAAGACTAGTGACGAGGAGATACAGGGACAGTATGTCACTCTTGTGTCTAATTTCGGATGCCTTATCCCCCAACGATCGGTCAAGAAAGCTAAGTGCACTACTG
Organism: Nitrososphaeraceae archaeon; assembly: GCA_035759485.1. Lineage (GTDB taxonomy): Archaea > Thermoproteota > Nitrososphaeria > Nitrososphaerales > Nitrososphaeraceae > TH5893. The sequence goes on along the minus strand of DASTUU010000403.1, from coordinate 3,488 downwards.
ACTCGATTTAAGGCCGCCTCTGGAACTTGGCTCTTATGCATTATATAATATTTTTTTAGTACATTATAATTTACTGAAAGAACTTTACCCGAGATTGAGAGAGCTAACATTTGTGCTGCTAGATATCTATGAGCAAATCTATTGTTGGATAACCCAATCTTGGAAAAAAAGGGGTGTTGAGAAATCTCTATAACCTTCTTACGCATTTTTCCCCTTATAGCATTAAGCTTTTCTGCCGAGTTAAGTGGCATTCCCTCTTGCAATCTCAAGAAAATATCTGAGGTTGTTTCCTCATCTATGTCTGCAACAATAACGGAATTAATTTTATACTCTTTGATATATGCCCTGTAGTTGTCAGGTAACTGACTAAACTTAGCGGGATTGCCGCCCAATTCCTCTGTAATACTTGGCGAAAGAGCAAAGCCATCGTTTAGAAATTCAATTATCGCCTTGAGCCTCTGCTGACCATCTAGGCACTCATAATGTGTATTATTACTTTTTTGTCTCAAAAAAACTGAGGCTATGTCATAGTTCCTTAATATTGAGTCAATTAGCAGTTGTTTCTTTTGTTTGTTCCAAACTTTGGATCTTTGGTATTCAGTATTAAATTTGAGGGCCCCCTCACTATTCATATCAAGAACGTCTCTCAGAGTGAACTTGCGTGTAGTATGGGAGGTTATGGGAATATTGAACCGATCTGTACCCACAAGTATTATTATATGACGATGTTTTTAAGGGGATCCCCGGTATTGCTATGAGAGCTGTAACCTTCGTGTCAATAAAACCATTTCTAGACGGCTTTCGCTGCCTTTTTCTTCGGCATAACTTGCAATCGGGTGTTAGGTCTGACTTGGCTAATGAAAAGGCTGAGCTCAATCGGAGCGTGATGAACAGGCTAACAGGCTGAAGCCTATTTTGGTATTACAAAGGGATACAATTTTAGCATTAAAAATATAGAGATTATCATAATGAATGACTCTAATTTTAAACTGCTAACTGATTTCGCGACGTCTGCGGGGACAAAAAATTACATGAATGCAGCGGTAAAAAAAAAGGAAAGCCAGCGGCTCACTTTAGGGTTTTCGATAATCTGTATCTTTCAAGTATCGGAGTTGGAACATATCTCGGCAACCCTAGTGAAGAAGACGATCAATTAATGGAAGACGCGGTCTATAATTCCATTAAATCAGGCGGGGTGAATGTGGTAGATACCGCCATCAATTATAGGGCTATGAAATCAGAGAAAAGTATCGGTCGAGCGCTAATGCGATTGATCGACGATGGACTAATAACAAGGGATCAGGTATTTATTAGTACTAAGAATGGATACATAACAAACGATGGTGACTACCCAGAAGTCGACATTATGGAATACATGCAAAGGATGTTCATATCTAATGGTTTGATGCGTGCTGAGGACATAAGTTCAGGCTACAACGTTTTAAATCCAAACTATGTCAAGCGGTGCATTGACAAATCACTAGCAAATATGCATTTAACCACCTTAGACCTTGTTTACAGCCATAACTCATTTGAAAGTTGGCACGAAGATGTTAGCAGAGAAGAATATTATCAAATGCTATCCAAGGCATTTGAGGCATATGAAGAATATCGTGCCATGGGTAAATTACGCTATTATGGAATGGCCACATGGACATGCTTTAGAGTACCTCCTGAAAGTAAGGAGTTCCTCTCTCTAGAGAAGATTACCAAAATGGCGGAGAAAGTCGGTGGTTCACGCAGACACGGATTCCGATTTATCCAACTTCCGTACAATTTAGCTTACAGCGAAGCACTTTTACTAAGAAATCAATCCGTGGGCGCAGAAAGGAATTTGACAATTCTTGAGGCTGCGAAGAAGCTCAACATAGGAGTATTCACTAGTATACCGTTATTTCAAGGGAGGTTGCTTAGGACTAAAATACCTGACTATGGAGGTCTGACAGATCAGGTTAGCAAATTGCTTCAAATTGTACGTTCAAGTCCTTCAGTTATTGCACCATTAGTGGGTCAAAAAGAACCTAGCCACGTTGAGGAAAACCTAAAGATCTGTAATATTCCTCCGTTGGACGCCAGGGAGTATAAGGAAGCCGTTGACGTTTTACTAAGAGGAAACTCGTGATTAGCCGTAGGCAGGGTTACGATCTGTCAATATTGAACTTGTGGAAAGGTTTCAAACATGCCTAAGTGAAGAGGTACTAAGGTGGGCACATTTCTACATTACATCAACGTCATGAGGATTGCTCTCTTTATAACCTGCCGCAGAGATTTTAATGAAATCAGCGTTCTGCTGCATCTCTAAAATTGTTTTTGCGCCACAATAGCTCAAACCTGACCGGAGTCCTCCAACTAGTTGTCGGACGATCTCTACTACGCTTCCTTTATATGGAACCATGGCTTCTACACCTTCTGGAACATAGTCATTTAGGTCATGCGAATCCACACTCGAACCTTCTTCACGATATTTTCTACCTAGGGAAGCGTAAAAAGAAGCCATACCCCTATACATTTTAAATTTCTTGCCATTTCTAACCAAAGTCTTGCCAGGACTTTCATCAGTCCCTCCTAGCAAACTCCCAACCATTACAGTAGATGCACCCGCGGCCAGTGCTTTTGTTGCATCTCCTGATGTCCTGATGCCTCCATCTGATATAACTGGAGTGTTGTATTCCTCTGCAATCTTTACGCTGTCAATTACCGCTGTTAACTGGGGAACACCAGACCCTGTCACCACTCGGGTTATGCATATTGAACCAGATCCCACTCCAACCTTCACTGCATCAACGCCTGCCTTAATTAAATCCCTGGCTCCCTCCCCAGTTGCAACATTCCCGGCTATTAGTTCACACATAGGAAAGGCCTTCTTAATCATCTGTACGGCATTCAGAGCATTATCGCTATGTCCGTGAGCAATATCCACAACAATGGTATCAGCGCCAGCTTCTAACAATGATTCGGTTCGCTCTAGGAAATCGCCCTTAACGCCAACGGCTGCTCCTACGAGCAGCCGACCCTTCTTGTCTTTAGAAGCGTAAGGATATTTTTCCATTTTCAAAATATCTTTGCTTGTGATAAGGCCTACTATAGTTTTTTTATCATCAACTACGGGCAATTTTTCGATTCTGTATTTATGCAGTATATCTTTAGCTTGAGTAGTAGTAATTCCTTCATTAGCAGTAATAACGTCCTTGCTCATAAGCTCAGAAACTTGGCGGCTAGGATTTTCTTCAAATGTAATGTCCCTCCGAGTGATGATTCCAACAAGTTTCTTTTCCTCATTTTGTACGATCAGTCCTGAAATACCATATTCATTCATACTCCTATTTGCTTCATCCACACTGGCACTTGATTTGATAGTATAAGGCTGCTCAATAATGACAGATTCTGAACGCTTTACCTTTAGGACCTGCTCTACTTGGTCTTCGATTGTCATAAATCTGTGAATAATACCAATGCCGCCTTCTCTGGCCAGTGCAATGGCCATCTCG
>DASTUU010000402.1:0-4362 GCA_035759485.1 Nitrososphaeraceae archaeon | reverse complement strand
ACAGATGTATATCAGTTTGTAGACTTTGCTCGACAATATGGATTAGAGGTAAAGAAAGTGTTGCAAAGTGTCATTGTAAGCAGAGTATTTACAATCTATCAGCTTGCTCATCTAATCATTTATGAGCTGCCAAAAATCATTGAACAATTTTCATCTACAAGCATAATAACAATAGTCATTTATGGTCTGCTTCATCTGTTTGTATCTGACCCTCATACTGACAAGGTTGATGCAAAAAATCTGACAAAAGAAATTGCTAGCTCTTTAAGAAAAATATCAAAAGACAGATTTATCATAGTTTCTTTTGCTCATTGCAATATGAAATACGAGAAATTCCTTCTTCCAGCATTTGATAAGTGTCTTGAAATAACAAATAATAATATTGACAATGGCAAGATTCTACAAATTGACATAAATAACTATACTGCCAAAAGGCGAGGCCCTAGTTCTGCTAAGCACACGAGGTTAAGCAAGAGAGAGCTGTTATTGGTGCCATCAAGATGATTATCTGCCATATGAACTTAAGGTCTTTCTTGATGATAGGTTCCTGAAATTATAAGGAATCAATTTCAAACAACGTTCGAACGTTTGTCAAATTTGGCATGCAGTTTTTTATAGAAGAAACTGTATTCAAAGCTCTCTTGCTTCAATAAATGTAAAGTCCCCTTTTTCTTCATCTGTATATATTTCAATATGTCAATATGGGTACGTTAGTATTTATTCCCCCCAATGTCCCGCTGGATATATATCCTCTGGAGGTTCTTATGCGCATAACCAGGGTCTTGACCTTTATGCAAGCTTTAAGTCTGGGGAAGGATGGGGTTATTTTGTATATAATCCGATATTACGACTTTTATCTCTTCAACCAGGAGTGGTGTGTATGACTCTAACGCGTTAAACGAGCGCGAGGCAGTTGCCAGGAGCTGATGAAGCACTAATATCAGTTCTCCCAAGTCGTCATAAAGCTTCTCTCAGCTCATCACAAAGCAAGCATAAGAAGCAAACAAATTCTGAAATAGCCTACTTGTTAAATCCTTAGTTCTAGGGTTGAGTGCACTCCACACTAAAAAAAAGCCGAAACAATATGGCTATTAAAAATCTCACTAATCTTGGTTTGTAACCAAGATTAACGGAAATATAGAACAACAGCGAAAAATTATAAATCATCATGTAAAATCAAGTGTGCGGAACATTTTAATGATTCTTCAAAGTTGATATAGGTTTGATTATTATTGGTTCGTCTTAGTGTTCGTCGGCTAGACATTAATAAGTATTACATCGCTTGCTACCTAATTAGTTATATCATTGCGTATATTATCGTCAATCAATACAGTCCATTGCAGCAAACAATAGTACAGCAAAAGGTTTCAGCTCAGCCTACTTCTAACTTCTTGACCTACGAGAACCCTACCTATGGAATTAAGATACAATATCCAGCTGACTGGACAGTTTCAACCAATGCACTTGAAGCTTATAGTGGTATTGTAGGATTTTATTCGCCACTGCAGAACCTTACAGATGTATTGCCTGCACAAGTTTCCTTATCTGTAAGGACTTATTCACAGAATGTATCATTAGATGAATATACCAATATTACTCTTGCAGCAGTAAAGCAGCAGGGTCTTGAACTTAGTGAATCAAGTGCTTTCACATTAGCAGGAAAGCCTGGACACAGAATAATATTCTCGCCACCAATAAATGCTCCAATTACCCTCAATGTTATGCAGGCTTGGACAACGATAGACGGTAAGGTGTACTTGTTATCCTATAATGCAGAAGGATCAGAATTTCAGAATTACTTACCGATAGTGCAACAGATGTTGAATTCGTTGCAGATACAACAGACATAGCAATTAAACTTATCAAGATAATGAATGGATTATTTGAACCATACAATATTATATTTGATAATCAGCGGGATCAGAAGAAAGTTGTAAAGTCCGTAATTTTGAGTGGCAGGAGACCTGGATATTACCTAACTGGTTTTCCCTCACTCGAAAACAGTAGGCAGATTAAACATAACCGTAGGAAGAATCTGTTTATAATAATCTATATTACAAATAGAGTAGATTGCTATTAGGACAGTTTTTGATTTTACAGTCGAATAGGGTGATGGCAATATTGTCTACACTGTTTGTACTCACAATAGCCTTTTTCTCTCTCAATTATGCTCTGGCTCAAAAAGACCTACAAGAATTACAATCATTATCATTATCACCCCAAACGACAACAGGACCTGGAATATTGATAAACAATTCACTTGTATCAAATACTACTACCGTAGCTACAGAATCTGCTACTTCATCTCCGATCCAGGGCAGAGTTACAATTGGATCATTTGGCGACGATAGAATAACTGGAAGTAATGAAACTGACATAATTATTGGACTGTTAGGTGCTGATACAGTCAGAGGAGGTGGTGGTGATGATAAAATCCAGGGAAATGAAGACTTGGATAAGTTATATGGTGAAGAGGGTAATGACTTGATTCAAGGAGGTGCAGCAACAGATCAATTGTATGGAGGAGAAGGAGATGACATACTTTCAGGCGGCATGGGTGATAATTTTCTTGTAGGAGAACAAGGAAATGACAAATTGTATGGGGGTCCTGAGGATGATATATTGCATGGAGGGCAAGGAGCTGACTATTTTGATTGTGGAGAAGGAATAGATATAATCATTGATTTTAATCTAGATGAAAGTGACGATAACGCAGGTAACTGCGAAGAAATATTAAATAGATAGATATATTTTTTGGATTACCAATTATCAACCTTTAGCCTTATTATGATAGTAGCATAAATTCTAATAGTATGCCACTATATTACTTACGCAGAGCTGTGAGAACGTCTAAGTGGTTTATCCGCAATAGTAGTCAAATGGATGTCAATCAAAGAACTGAAGAATAAATATGGTAACACTACTAATCTAAGCAATAATACCTCTTTTCAGGATCTGTCTGAAGGTATCTTATTTAGTACTGTTCACTCAACACATCCAGATATGAGTACTGATGGAGACGATCTCTTAGGAGTTTGGGAAAATTCTGCAGGAAGTGTACGGCAAATGAGATTTTTCTACCCTATAGCTAGGTAGCTAATTCTTCTTGCGGGACATAGTATCCAGCTCTTTATTTAGGATTAAACTTCAACACCTGCGCTCTGTTACATATCTCCAACCATGACATGACTGCTAAGGTGAGGAAGCCTCCTCAATGATTATAATGATCTACATGGTTACCTTCGGCTTACAAAGAAACGTTCGTATACATAACGGACTATTACATTCCTTTTCCTGCGGATACGGATAGGCAATCTGAGGGATTTCGCCCTTCTCCTTCCTGTTTGACTCCTAGAATACCACCCTCCCAAGGGTGGACATTTCCACCGAAAGGTCTCCAATCAGACCATGCTACCTGCAGCAAGTTGCCATTTTCTGGGCGGGAAAATATCTAATGCCGATTAAGTAAAATGATTTTTTCCTCCTACTGTTTGGGCTTTTATGAATATTTGCCAAATCTAAACCCATGACTATTTTTTACAGCATTTATAAATACTTGTAACTTCTTCAATGTCTCTGAATGAAGGTGATGTTCAATGCCTTCTGCATCAATGTTTGCAATATTTTCATCAACACCTATCATTTTCAGAAATTCTACCAATAAACTGTGCTTCTCATGAATACTTTCTGCCATGGCAATACCCTCTTGTGTAAGACTGATTCCTCGATACCGTTCATAACGTAGATATTTGCTTTCGTCTAGCCGCTGCAGCATCTTTGTTACACTTGGAGAACTCACATTGAGAGATTCAGAAATGTCTACGGCTGTAGCATAACCTTTCTGCTGAATCAATTCGTAAATGACTTCCAAATAGTCTTCCATCCTATCTGTATGTAGTTGTTGGTGTACTTCTTGTACTCCATCTTTTTTGGTATGAACATTACGAATGGACTTAAGACGATTTTCATTAATGCTTGAATCGGCTTTTGATATCTTTAACAATATCCCTTGCATTGTACATTTACATTTGCTCTATTTAGGTCTTGCTAACCTTTTTAGCCAAGACTAACTTTTATAAGGCTGGCTAGATTGATTTATACTAATTAATGTTTGGCCCAAAGCATCTGTTGAAAAATAAAGACTCTCTAGTCAAGCTTATCCTATACACAGGGCCAGCCCTTCTAGTAAGTATGGCATACATGGATCCTGGAAATTATGGCACTGACATTCAGGGAGGAGCATCTCTTAATTATGGCCTCCTTTGGGTTGTTTGGCTCTCAAGTGGCATGGCCATGCTACTTCAATACTTATCTGGAAAGATTGGGATTGCGACAGGATTATCATTACCAGAAGTAATCAGA
>DASTUU010000401.1:0-2591 GCA_035759485.1 Nitrososphaeraceae archaeon | reverse complement strand
AGACAAGCGTTTCCAGAAGGAAACAAGACGATTTACAAATACAGATGATCATATATGAGATAACTTTAACAAAATAAAATCAATTAAACCTTCCTGTCATCCTTTCATTGCATTTTTGAATTTCAAATATAAATGCAACCTGCTATTGCGAGAAAAAAAGTGAAATTTGAAGAAGCAGCGCTGTCTTTGCTTCTCCTTATCTCGGCTTTCTTGGTGGCTTGCTTAGATTTACTACCAATTACTCCGATATCTCCCAACCGAAGGACGAAGCTGTTATCTCGTCACTGCGGGGTTCTAGGACTGTAAAGGTATGTTCTCCAGGAGGAAGCCCCAAAAGACTAACAGGATTACTACCGCTGCAATATACGTGTTGTGAGCCATCAATTAAACAGCTCAATTCTGTGCTATAGCTGTCGCCCGAGTAACCTGTTATAGTCATCTCAGCTGATTTAGTCACACCATTCTCCTCAATGACTGTTCCTTTACCATCTGTTGCTTTGAATGAAGCTGCCAGAGCAGTAGTCGCTTGGACTGCATCATTACTACTATCAGTAGTACTGCTTAGGCCGCTAAATATGTTACCTCCAAGAGAATTCACATATGGCATTAGAACAAGACTGGCCACTAGAAGTATTACTATCCCACCAGCTATCAGAAAGTTTAGTGTTAGCCCTTCTCTTTTCTCTTTGTTAGTCTCCGTTACAATTGTCGCCGATTCAGGGCCGAGACCTTCATCGGCACCCAATTTTCTTGAGAGCATTTTATTACTCATGCTGATATCTACCTGTGACACGTAGATTAGGTCTGCTTAGAATATAGTGTTTCAAATAATAGACTTTACAAACTAAAAACTCATCTACTGCATAGATAATAATTGATTAATAGTTATTATATTCAATAATTGCACGTCCTTATAATAACAAAGATAAGTTATATTGAATAGATGTTGATGGATGTCTATTAAATAACCGTGAACTTGTGCTTCCTATTTCAATCCCAAGCCATAATTCCTTGCAGGAAGATATCCTATATCCTCGCTTAAAACCAAAGCTAGGTTTCTAAATGGTTGCATCATTGCACGGGTCGAAAGAGTTTGCGCATGTAAATCTCAGTTAAAGGTTCATGACTATCACAGAAAATAAAAGAGATTTGAACCCACGACCTACAGTTCCGAAGACCTTAAATGCAATAATAATAAGTAAAATAAACCACGACAGCTCCCGAGATCCAAGCTTGCCTGATAATAATCTGCAGATGGTGAGACCAAAGCCCATAGTTTTTTCCGTGATTTGCTGCAATCTCAAGGGAGGCAAAGATAACCATCAAAGAAACCGTCAACTATGGAAACTTTTGGTGTAATGATATCAGTATGATTTCAGGAAAAAGGTGACTCTTATAGTGTAATTCTTATAACATAAGATAAAAGATTCACAAATGTCAGTTCACAAACAGTTCTTACCTGTATAGTACAGGTCTTCTTTCTATGCTACTGCTATGAGCAGTGCTTATGTAAAAAGGACTACTACACTTAGATAGGTTATGACAGTAGTAATGGCGGCGGCGGCGGCGTCATCAGCAGCAAACACAAAAGGAGCGGGTATGGAAATTCCTCGACCCTTTCAAGACCTCAAAAAATGCAAGTACTGTAATTATGAACATTGGGATGACTTCGATTTGAAGGTTCATGAGGAGACGCATAAAGAGTATTGTGAAGAGAAAGAGGTTGAACGGCAAAAGCATCTGGAATACAAAACGTTCGGTGAAGACAATGATAGCAGTTCTCCTTTCGAGGATACAGCAAGGACCTTCTTTGAATTGGGAAGTGCTCAAAGAATAGGCATCATATTCAAAATCGCAGAATCAAAATGCAACCTTGCTAAACTTTCAAAGGATTTGGATTCTACGATGCCTGAGGTTCGTAGAAATATTATTAGGCTTACTAATAGTGGATTTATTCGAAAAGAATCTGATGGGACATTTTTCCTTACAACTTTTGGTAAGACTATTTTAGAACAAGTTCCTACAATAGATTTTCTTTCCCGCAATAAGGATTATTTTTCAGACCATATATTCTCCCCGCTTCCATTAAAGTTCAGAAAAAGAATAGGTTCTTTGAGCAATTCCACACTGATTTCTGGATTAGTAGCAGTCGATGAGTGCTTGAAGGATATTTACGACAAGTCACAAGAATACGTTTATGCCATGATTCCGGAAGTGCCATTAGATCTAATTGAGTCTATCGCCGCCAGATTAAAGAAGGTAGAAAATAAAGGTTTTAGATTTAGTTACATATTGCCTAGTCATGCCAGAGTTCCCAAAAGGCGAAGAGAGCTGCTAGAGGCACTACAATTTGATGAATTGTTGAAGAAAGGGACTGTGGAGAGAAAGATGGTGAACAGTCTTCTCATTGGCGTAGTTCTTAATGATAAACAAGCATGTGTAATGTTTCCTAGGATCCAGAGAAACAATAAGATAGATACTGACACGACTTCGATGTTTTATAGCGACGACCCTGACTTCCATGAATGGTGTCTAGACTACTATCGATACATCTGGCACAATGCTAGATCATTTGAGGAAAAGGGGTTAGT
>DASTUU010000400.1:0-8458 GCA_035759485.1 Nitrososphaeraceae archaeon | reverse complement strand
CAACTATACAGTAACCGGTGCTCGAAATCCAGATATTAGTGGGAAAATTATCTACTAAGGACAAAAAGAATGGCAGAAGACACATCATCTGCATCTTCTTCGAATGCAATTCCATTCCCTACGTTGACTATACTTTATTTGCCCTCAGAAGCAAGTGAGATAATTGGGGAGATGAGTCAAAAGTATTTCAATATGACGATAGAGGATTGCAAGGGATATTTTCACGGTGGAGTTGAAAGACAGTACAGGAAAGTTACTATATGGAGTCAAGGGATCGATAGTCTATGGTTTAATGCAATTATTGCTAGAGTCAAAGAACTAGCAAGCGTGAACTCGGTACCGATTGTCTCGGGTGGCGTAATGTATGCAATTTAGCATAATTTTATGAATTTTGTGCCATGGATACTTCGATCTAGAAGGCTTCTTGTGTTTCAGCCATGACTCCGGTAAAGGTATTGGGTCTTTGCTTGATTGCATCTCCTGCTTCTGCTTCGATACCTGGTGCTATTTGGAGGTCCGATCTTGCAGATAATAGCTGAGAATGAGCAAGATAGATATATAATGCTGGTAGTTTCAGCCGCACTAGAAAATAGCAGTCAGACGCCTTTATGTTTTTTAATTGATAATGATTTTCAATTAAGGAAAACGCCAACAGAAAAGAATTTTTCCTATATGGAATCTTGAGCAGTCATCTAGAAACCATCTTGCACTCTGCGCTTCTCATGTTTTTCATGTTTTAAACTATTGTTGATTAATATCAGTGACCCGTATTGTAAAGCCCATACTGTAGCGTTCAAATAGCATAATAATAGATCAAAACTTAATGAGAAATGAGACCAAGAATATAATCCATGTCACAGCCAACACCTGGGACGATATTGTGCTTAAATCCAAAAAACCAGTTCTAGTTGATTTTTGGGCAGAGTGGTGTGGCCCATGCAGAATGGTTGGGCCAGCGTTAGAGCAATTGTCTGACACAATGAATGGAAAGGTGAAGATAGCAAAGCTAAATGTAGACGAGAACCAGGAAATAGCAATGAAATACGGAATAAAATCCATACCCTCATTGCTACTCTTCAAAGAAGGTCGGGAGATTGGAAGGACAATAGGAGCCGCTTCTAAAGAGGCATATCAACGGTTTATAGAGCAGTTTCCCTAAAAAGCCCGGCGAAGAACATAGAATAGCTCTTCTCTTTTTTACTGAGGTAAAAGAAATAACTAGTTCACATTTTGCCAAAGCATTAATATTGTATCGCAATAAACGATAGCAAGCCTTGGGAAAAAAAGAACTTACTGCTCTTTTCTCATCTAATCCTGATAGATACTATAAAGTTCCGCTATTCGATAAAGTCGGATTTAATCGGCAAAGATGTAGTAAGTGTGGCAAGTTCTTCTGGTCTATAGTTAGCAAGGAATTATGTCCTGACCATGAACATTATAGTTTCATAAATAATCCACCAACTAACAAGCGTCTTGATTATGTCCATACATGGGAAGAAATTGAAGCTTATTTTAGTTCCAAACACCACGCCATTATTAGTCGCTATCCGGTCGTATGCAGGTGGCGTGATGACCTCTATTTCACGATAGCTTCTATTGTCGATTTCCAAAGGGTGATAAGCGGCAAAGTAGTTTTCGAGCTTCCCGCCAATCCTCTAGTTGTCCCTCAAATGTGTTTGCGATTTAACGATGTTGAAAATGTGGGTTTGAGTGGTAGGCATTATACATCTTTCTGTATGGTCGGGCAGACGTGTAGCGCGGATTCTCCCGGAGGATACTGGAAAGATAAGTGTGTCGAAATAGACTATGGAATGCTTACAACTGTCCTAGGAATAAAAGCAGAAGAGATTACCTTTGTAGAAGATGTGTGGATAGGAGCAGGTTCTTTCGGCAATTCATTGGAGTATTTTGTTAGAGGACTTGAACTAGGCAATGCAGTTTTCACAGAATTTGAAGGTAATGAAAACAATTTCCACATCATGAATAATAAGATCATTGATATGGGCGCAGGTCTAGAGCGGCTTTCTTGGATTACAATGGGAACGCCTACAAGTTATGACTGCTCTTTTGGTCCGGTCATAAAGAAGCTAACTAACATGCTTGGGATCCACGAAAATCCTGAAGTGATTGGCAAATACTTCGAAATTATGTCTGGCAAACTAGGAGAAGACAATACAACGTTGAATGATGGCCTTGTTTTAAACAGTATTAATATAGTAAAGTCGCATGTTGCCAAGAACCTGGGAATACAGGAGGACAAACTTGCAAGAATAATCTCTCCATATGAGGCAATCTATACTGTTGCCGATCACACGCGTTCGTTACTCTTTGCTATAGCAGACGGGTCGTTGCCCTCCAATGTAGGAGGAGGGTATAACCTTAGAATGATTTTAAGGAGGGCACTTTCCATTCTGGAAAAAATGGGTTGGAATACTGTGAAACTTCAAGATATTACTGACCTGCATATTGATTACTTAAGACGAATGTATCCAGAACTTGAGGAACACAGAGATGATGTAAAGACAATACTAAAGATAGAATCTGAGAGGTATATGGAATCTAGGGAAAGAATGCATGGGTTGGCAACATACATCAAGAAAGCCAATAAAATATTGACAATAGACAATCTTGTTGAGATGTACGAATCCGATGGTATAACACCAGAGTATCTATTGGAAGCTGGCGCCATCGAAAGTGTACCTGATAGCTTCTACACCACACTGGCGGGACTTCATAGTGAACGAGCCGCGTCTCAGATTCAAAAACCGTTACTTGGCCTAAATGGTCTTCCGGCAACTAGGCTATTATATTATGAGGATGAAACTATACACGAATTTGAGGCAACGGTACTTAAGGTAATAGATAAGAGATACGTTGTACTGGACCAGACTGCCTTTTACCCAAGAGGGGGTGGTCAGGAACCCGATAACGGAAAACTAGATACCTTTGGGGTGGTTGAAGTATCAAAACAGGGAGATGTAGTACTGCATACGCTTCAGAATGGATCTACCAATCTCACCGAAGGAAAAATCATCCGTGGAACAATCGACGCTAAAAGGCGTAACTCAATCACAAAACACCATACCGCTACTCACATATTGAACAGCGCTGCACGGAACAATCTTGGCTCATGGGTGTGGCAAAATTCAGCGTTCAAAGAACAAGACTATGGAAGGCTTGATATCACACACCACTCTGCACTAAGCAGGGAAGAAATTGAAAGCATAGAAAAGAGTGCAAATAGCGTAGTTACCCGAAATTTACCCGTCTCGATCAACATATTTGGACGCGGAGAGGCTGAGCAAAAATATACTTTCAGAATATATCAGGGTGGCGTTGCGCCTACTAGTAACATTAGAATCGTCAACATCGAAGGGTGGGATATCGAGGCTTGTGGTGGAACACATGTAAGAAGAACTGGTGAAATAGGTCTCATAAAAATTATAAAATCAGAGAGAATTCAAGATGGAGTAGTAAGATTAGAGTATGTGGCAGCAGAGTCGGCGCTTAATTATATACAGAAACTCGAAAATAGTCTTGATGTTATTGTACGATCTTTGAGTTCTAGCAAGGAAAAGGTTGTAGACTCATTTCTGAAAAGTATGCAGGATACTGAATTATCCAAGAAAAAGGTGAAAGCAATTCTTAAGAAGATTGCTCCTTTGATAGCAAAATCTGTATCTTTAGAAGCAAAAACTCTGCCTATGAGTGATACGAGTAATATAAAAATATACAGTATTTATGACGAACAGTTAGACGATGAGTATCATATCTCCATAGGCGAAAAATCAGTTGAATTGGACAAATCACTAATTTACATCGCCATAACTACAAAAGGTGAAGGTATCAGAGTTATTGTATTTGCTGGCGAAAATGCAATCAAGGTGATTGCTGCAGGTGCGCTAGCAAAGAAAATTTCAGTCCAATTAGGCGGATCTGGTGGGGGCGGTGGGCGATTTGGTCAAGGAGGCGGCAGTATTAAATACAAGAAGAAAATTAGAGATGCTTTACTTTGTGTGGAAGAATTCATCGCTAGACTCAGAAGGACTGATTAGTAAGCTGAAAAATCCGCAAAGCAGAGATCCAAAAAGCAGTTATGACGGTAACAACCGTGGGGATCAACATGTTCTTCACAATTTAAATTACATCGATGAGAAATGGCGTCGAAGATGGAGGGAACTCGGCATATATAATGTCGATCCTGACCTAGGCAAGAAAAAATATTTCATAACTGTAGCGTATCCTTATCCAAATTCCCCTCAGCATCTTGGGCATGGAAGAACCTATACACTGGCAGATACTCATGCCCGATATATGAGAATGAAGGGGTACAACGTACTATTTCCAATGGGCTTTCATTATACAGGAACACCTATTCTTGCCATGTCTAAAAGAGTGGCATCAGGTGACAGAGATCTAATAGAAACTTTCGAAAAAATATATCATGTCTCACGTGATCAGATTGCTAAGTTTGTTGATCCGATCGAAATTGCGCGTTTTTTCCATCATGAGATTAAGGAGGGCATGATAGAAATGGGATATTCCATTGATTGGAGGCGCGAGTTTACTACTATAGATACTAGCTATTCACAATTTATTTCATGGCAATTCAGAAAGCTCCAAAGTAAAGGTCTTATTATTCAGGGTTCGTATCCTGTAGCTTGGTGTTTAAACGACCAAAACGCTGTTAGTCAGCATGATACAATTGGTGATATTGAACCAGACTTTAATGAATATGTATTAGTCAAGTTTGAGCTAGACAGAGGCTTTGTGAAAATTCTGACTGCAACCCTAAGACCAGAAACGATTTATGGCGTTACCAATTTGTGGATTAATCCTACTTCGAACTATGTGCATACACAAGTTAACGGTAAAGAAGAGTGGATCGTTAGCGAACAGGCTGTTAAGAAACTACAACACCTAAACTATGATATATCTATCCAATCCACTGTAAGAGGAAAGGACCTAGTTGGCAAGCGAGCCCTTGATCCCGTTAGACATATTTCTGTTCCAATATATCCTGCCTCTTTTGTCGATCCTAATAGTGGCACGGGGATAGTAATGTCTGTTCCAGCTCATGCCCCTTATGATTACCAGGCTCTAGAGGATTTAAGACGAGACATCCCTATGCAACACGAATTTGGGCTTTTGGATCTCGATGAGGTGACACCCATAACTATCATTGATACAAGCGGGCATTCGCGAATAGACGATAAATCTTCTTCTTACCCACCTACCTCAACTAGTGAACCAAATGCTACTTTATCTCCAGCAGCACAGATAATAGAGAAACATGGGATAAAGAATCAATCCGACGCAAAGTTGCAAATAGCGACTGAGGAGCTATATTCTGTTGAATTCTATCACGGGAAAATGCTACAAAATACAGGAAAGTTAGCAGGCATAAATGTATCCAAAGCAAAAGAAGTCGTAAAAAAAGAGTTAACTGAGTCTGGAACAGCAGATTTGATGTTTGAACTGGTAGACAGTTCCATCAGATGTAGATGCGGTTCAGGTTGTGTTGTCAAAATATTAAAAGATCAATGGTTTTTAAATTATGCAAATGAGCAATGGAAAAAGTTAGCACACCATTGCATAGGCGAAATGGATATAGTTCCAGAAGACATAAGGCAAGAGTTCAATTATGTTATAGATTGGTTAAGGGAGAGGGCATGTGCGAGAAGATCCGGTCTAGGAACTAGAATACCGTGGGATAAAAACTGGCTTATTGAAAGCCTGTCTGATTCTGTTATCTATATGGCATATTATCTACTCGCTAAATATATCAATGATAACTCCCTTGCCGAATTACGCAACAATTATGATCATCTTAAAGACTCATTTTTTGACTACGTGTTTTTAGGGAGTGGTGACTCTAATCAGGTTGCCGAAGATTGTAATTTGGATCCCTTGTTGCTGGAGAAAATGAGAAATGAATTCTGTTACTTTTATCCGTTGGATTCAAGACATTCGGGAAGGGACTTGGTTCCAAATCATCTTTCATTCTTTATATTCAATCACGTAGCAATTTTTGAGAGAAAGTACTGGCCTAGGCAAATTGTGGTAAATGGCTCTATATTAATGGAAGGAAAAAAGATGTCAAAATCTCTCGGAAATATTATTCCACTGCGTGATGCAATCAGGGAATATGGTGCTGATTCTATTCGCTTGGCAATGTTAAGTTCCGCCGAAATTCTACAGGATGCCAATTTTTCGTTTGATAGTGTCAGAGGAATTCGTTCAAAGTTATATGAGATTTACGAGTCAGCTATCGAGTATTCCATTACCAATAATAATTCTCACGAAATAGCTCTAACAGTAAAAAGAACTGAGCTGGAGGACCGATGGCTGATTAGCAGATTGCGGAGGGTAATAATCGACACCACTAAATTAATGGACAAGTTAAAGGCTAGGGAAGCATTGCATAATATATTGTATATTTTGGATCAGGATTTAAGTTGGTATAAGCGTAGACTTAGATCCAAAAATCGGGAACACTCGCCACATGCAGCATCTATTATGATTGCATTCATTAGTACTCGTATCAGGTTGCTTGCGCCTTTTGCCCCTTTTTTGAGCGAAGAGGCTTGGGAAAAAATGGTACGACACACAAAGCCTCCATCCTTGCCGTCACCTTCTATTCAATTTGCAGGATGGCCAGAAGCAAATTTCGATGAAGATCTGGTTGCAGAAGAGTCAGAGCTATTAATTATGAATCTATTAACGGATATCCAAAACATACTCAGAGTAACTAAGTTAATACCAAATAGAATTTACATTTATACTTGTGCACAGTGGAAACGGAGAATATACCAAAAGATTCTTACAATAATATTGATTGAAAATAAGGCAAATTTCGGAGAAATTATGAAGATCCTGAACAAAGATGAACAAACAGCAATGACAGTAAGAAAAAATGTGGGTTTGATTAGAAAGCTAGTTGAAGATATTCTGTCGATTCCCGTTGAAGTAAGACAGAGGCGGCTTAGTATAGGGGAATCCTTTGACGAAGCCTTCTCAATCCGCGATGCCACTGAATTGTTATCTAATGAGAGCACAAACCATTTAGTTGAGATACAGGTGTATCCTGAAGTGGAGGAGAATGACAATGGGAAAGTGCAGGAGGGAACCAAATATATGGATAGAGGCATTGACGTTCAGCAAAAGAACTATGATCCCAAGTCAAGGGCAAATCACTCCAGGCCTTTTAAACCCGCAGTATACATAGAGTAGCAGTATATACCCAAATTATTTTTTAGGCTTTCAAACCTGTTCTTTTATTCCGTCTAGTGCGGGCAACGGAAGACACAATATATATCAAAAAGCCACCAATTGCCATTATTAATCCATAGAGGGAAAGGGCTCCTCTATCAAAATAGCTACCCATCCCGACCATTAGTGCTCCTACTAACAATAACACTAATCCAGCACGGGCAGACGCTGGTATGGTAATTTTTCTCGACGGGGACGACGAAGTAGCCACTAGATGTTACCTAATTGTATCGAGTTCTTAAAATCTTTCCATGGGTAAGCCAATATTTTTATTGCTACAACGGCATCTAATTACCGTTATATGAAAATTGCCGTCGTCGGCATTGGTGTTGCAGGGGCATATCTTATGAACAGGCTCAGTCAAGCTCATGACGACACCGTGATCGGATTTGAAAGGATGTCCGAAGCGCAACACGACGCTGTATGCGCCTGGGCAACGTGTAAGAATGTGATGTCAGGTCTTGCCAAAAACTGTTGTTTGAACTTTGATGATTACGTAATGCATAGCGGAAAATACATGAGAGTGGGTCTAGACAATATTCATACTACAGACAATAACGAAAACTACATAGATATTAAACTAAATGGTATGGTTATCTATGACAAGATAAAGTTAATTCAAGATATGATAAAGGGCACCAAGATTGAATTTGGCAAGGTGCCCAAAAAAGAGAACCTCGAGGCGGATTTTGATATTATTATAGATTCTACAGGATTTCATCGTAATTACCTCCCAAAACCAAAAGACGAATTCTGGATCCCGTGTATTCAGTATAAGGTAAAGTATGATATAGGCAAGGAGCCATTTAGTGACTTTTACCTCAAGGCTTTTCCTTCGATGGCAGGTTATTTTTGGTACTTTCCTCTTGGAAATGGGTATGCTCATATCGGAGCAGGGGATTTTGAACGCAAGCAGAATAATAAGTTCGTCAATGACTTTCTGAGTAGATACAAGTGTCAGCTTATAAAAAAAGTCGGGCGACCTGTCAGAATCAGCCCGCCCAAGAACTGCGAACCATTTACCGACGGCAGGAAGGTCATTGGAGTAGGCGAGTCCATCGGGACAGTTTATCCTCTGCTCGGAGAAGGAATAATTCCTGCAACGTGGTGCGCCGATATATTGGTTCAACATATGTACGACGGAGAAAAATACCGAAAAGAGGTATTGAAAAAGTTTGAAGTGTAC
>DASTUU010000399.1:0-10603 GCA_035759485.1 Nitrososphaeraceae archaeon | reverse complement strand
TTTGTTTTGAAATCTGCTGAATGTATGAAGGCAGCTGTTGCTGAGCTTGAAAAATATCTTATAAGACAAGAGGGCGTAAGCAAGGGAAAGCTTGTTCTTTGCACTGTATATGGTGACGTTCACGATATAGGCAAAAACTTGGTGAAAACCATCTTTGTAAACAATGGTTACAGTGTCTACGACCTCGGCAAACAAGTTCCCCTTCAGACCATCGTTGACAAGATTAAGGAGGTTAATGCTGACGCTGTAGGATTATCGGCGTTGTTGGTGTCTACTTCTAAGCAAATGCAGTACTTCGTAGAATTTGCCCGGAATAATGATATGAATATTTCAGTTCTCTGTGGCGGAGCAGCTATTAATAGTAATTATATCAACAGGATAGCAAAGGATGGGGGTCTATATCGAGATGGAGTCTTCTACTGCAAGACTGCGTTTGATGGTTTAAGAACCATGAACGTTCTAATGTCAGATAAAAAAGCGGAATTTCTTTCTCAATGGCAGAAAAAAGTTGAGACTTGGCAGGAAAGAAAAAGTCTTACCGAGGATGCAAAAACAACCATCAGAAGCAATATAGTACCGGTGAGCCCACCCATACCTCCACATGTTAACCTCAGGATTCGTCTCGGACCGGAGCAAATAGATCTTGATGAAATATGGAATTTTCTTAATAAAAAATCTCTTTTTGTTCTTTCCTGGGGTTTAAGGGGAACAGCGGCTGACGGTCTCTCTGAACTCTCATACAAGCTTCTAGAAGAATGGAAAAATAGGGTCAAGGTAGAAAAACTTTTCGAACCAAGGGTTGTTTACGGTTATTTTAATTGTCACAATAGAAATGATAAGCTGGTGGTTGAATTGCCTGAGGATGAAGAGGAGGTCGTTTTTGACTTTCCAAGATCCTCTAAAGAGAAGCATTTATGTTTGACCGATTACTTTGGCAAGAACGATATCGTAGCATTTCAATGCGTGACAGTTGGAAATCGAGTTGGAGAAATTATTGACCAATGGAATAGGGAAAATCTTTATACAGATGCCTACTATCTACATGGTCTGGCAGTAGAAACTGCTGAAGCGTTGGCTGATTGGACCAACATGCGGATAAGAAACGAATTAAAAATTGCCAATAACCGTGGCCTTAGATATAGTTGGGGTTACCCTAGCTGTCCTGATATATCTCAACACCATTTGGTATGGAAAATTCTGGAGCCTTCCAAGTCAGGCATGAATCTGACGGAAGCCGGTCAAATAATTCCGGATCAGTCCACAGCTGCTATCGTAGTGCATCATCCTGAAGCAGAGTATTTCGTGCTATAGAATTAGTCAAATATATACATACTTAAGTATCTTTTCTGGTCCTAAGAGACTCGTGTAATAATGACCATTAATGACTTTGCTTTTGCTTGCGCTCTAGATGATTCTCCCCCATATTTTACTTACGAAAAACAAACGATGCTAATAATTGAGTCTAAAGATAATGCAATCCGAAATGTCAATGGATTTCTCTATATAGAACCGTTTATTGAAGCTCTGGTTTCCCATGAGTCTGTTCATGTTATTATCAAAAACCTCGAGGGGGCAGATATATCCGACTCACTCGACGACTTGGAAGTTATAGTTGAGCACGATGGGTCCAAATTCCAAGTCACACTTAATAATATGCTATTTGCAAAGGACAGATCCGGAATCGTCATCTGATATCTTCTAGAACCATCATGACAAGGAAAATGAATGGCCATACTAGATTAAGTGAAAGGTTTAATAGTAAAGAATAAGGCATTTAAAATGGTAACAGAACAAAAAATAAAGAGCTTGATTATCTGCATTGTCATCAGCATGAATTGAAGGTCACTATTTTGGTAAAAATATAATACTCGAGGGTTAAGGTAGAATAGATGTAGCTGTATAGAAGACACTCATTAGTTTTCAAGACGAAGCAGCTTGGGATTGAATGATGATGATAGGGCAACGAAAGTAATACTATGCTCTCGTCTGACACATCGTCACTTCATAGTTGGTATTGACTCTAGGAATGCTAGAACTAAGGTAAGCTATGTGACCAAAGCTTGATGAACTAATAAATTAATTTATTTAAATAGTTCTTTGAGAGTTTTTGCTTTCATAATCAGAAGTCCTATGAAAAAATTTCCAGCGGAAGGAAAATTCGAAAGGGGTTTGATTCAGGCACTAATAGTCACCTTGTTCTGATATCTTTACGCCTAAACAAGCGTCCTTCAATTGCTTTACTAAAGTTAAGAGGTCTTTTAACAATAGATTATTGTTAGCTGAAACTTTTATTCGATCTATCAGAGAGCTACCAACTATAACAGCATCAGCCCCCGATTTGACGAGTGAAGTTATCTGATCAGCCTTGCTAATTCCAAATCCCACAGCTATTGGAATCTCTCCATGAGTGATTTGCTTAATTTTCCTTATGCTCTGAAACGTATAGTTTGCATAATCTGATCTTGATCCTGTGATGCCATATACTGATACAACATATAGAAAGCCTGAACATACTTTCATGATTTGCCTTATTCGAAGTGTATCAGAATTCGGTGAAGCAAGAAATACAGTGTACAAATTATGCATAGATGCAGCTTTCACATACGCATCAGATTCTGCAATCTCCATATCTGGGAGGATAAGTCCATCAATACCTTGTAGTTTAGAAGCCTTCATAAATTTCTCTAGGCCTGCTCTAAAAACAATATTTGAGTAGGTCATGATCACTAACGGCAAATCAGGAAATTTTTTTCTCAAATTTCCACAAGATTGCAGACACTTTTGAGGTGTTGCTCCATTCTTCAATGCCACACTGGAGGCCCTTTGTATTGTCGGACCGTCCGCGATAGGATCGGAAAAAGGAATTCCAATTTCAATTATATCTGCTCCAGCTTTCACCAGGGCATTTACAATCTGTTCTGTATGCTCAAGTGTTGGATAGCCACCTACTACATAGCAAATCAGCGCTGGCTGATCTTTTGATGCCAAATCACGAAACTTATAATAGATCCTGTTGTCTTCTAGCTTACTTGTTAACATTCCTTATTTGCTTGGATGTTCCTTTTTAAGGTAACTAAGAACTATGCCAAGGTCTTTGTCACCTCGTCCTGATAATGTTACAACAATATTTTGATTTTTATCGCCCCGTTTAGCCAGCTTCATTGCATACGCTATTGCATGTGATGACTCTAATGCTGGTATGATACCCTCAATTCTACATAGTTTAACAAAAGCATCAACAGCATACCGATCAACACATAGAACGTATTTTACTCTATGCTTGTCTCTAAGGTATGCGTGCTCAGGGCCTACTCCAGGATAATCCAACCCAGCCGAAATACTATGAGTGTTAGATACCTGACCGTATTCGTCTTGTAGGATATATGTCTTCATCCCATGTAGAATTCCTTCAGAACCAGCCAACAGGCTCGCACAATGCTGCTTGGATTTAAGTCCCTTGCCTCCAGCCTCAACTCCAATTAGTGATGTCGTCTTGTCATCTATAAATGGATAAAACGAACCAATTGCATTGCTGCCTCCGCCTACACAAGCAACAATAAAGTCGGGTGAGCGCGAGGAATAATCGTGCATTTGATCTCGAATCTCATTTCCTATTACGCTTTGGAATTCTCTTACCATGGTTGGATACGGATGCGGTCCAACCACAGATCCTATTAAATAGTAAGTATCTCGTACATTACTTATCCAATCGCGCAGCGCCTCATTGATAGCATCCTTCAAGGTACGTGAACCGGTCTTGACTTCATGAACTTTGGCACCCATTAACCTCATTCTAAAGACGTTTGGCTTTTGTCTCTCCATATCTTTCGTACCCATGTATATTTCACATTGCAATTTAAGTGCGGCACATGCAATAGCAGTCCCAACGCCATGCTGCCCTGCACCAGTTTCTGCAATTACCCTCTTTTTGCCCATCCTTTTTGCCAATAAGGCCTGACCTAAAGTATTATTTGTTTTATGAGCTCCTCCATGCAATAGATCTTCTCGTTTTAGGAAAATGCTAGACCCTCCAAGATATTCTGTCAAATTTTTTGCAAAATATAGAGGTGTGGGTCGACCGGCAAACTTGGTAAGATAATACGCAAGATCTTCAATGAAGACAGGATCGCTCCTGTATTGATCATAGGCTGACTCTAGCTCATTAATCGCCGGTACGAGTGTCTCGGGAATGAACTTTCCACCATATTTTCCGAACTTGCCTCTGTCATGGAAAGCAGTCTCCAAATGTTATCTCCTTACTTATTGTCATAGGGACATATTAAGAGATATGAGTTCTAAAGCGACCTACATAGTTCCTTAACCTTTGAAGGAATATTACTCGACTCAACAATACTTGTTCCAATCAAAAATGCATCAGCCCCTGCCTTTTTCAAGAATATGATTTGTTCAGGGGAACTTATGCCGCTTTCACTGACTATTATGTTATTACCTTTATCGTATTTCTCTAATAGTCTTTGTGTTACTCCTAGATCTATTTCAAGGGTGCTCAGGTTTCTGTTATTAATACCTATCAAATCAAATGTTTTCGAGTCTTCCAATACCTCCTTAAACTCATTTTCTGAATGCACCTCAACCAAAGTACATAGACCTTTTGATCTGGCTATAGTCGAGAACTTCTCTATGCTGCCTTCTGCTAGATCTTGATCAAATACCGATTTTATTAGTAAAATGCAATCTGCACCAATTTTCTTGGCACTTTCAATTTGAACTTCACTAACAATTATGTCTTTCATCAATATTGGCACACCTACGTGTCTACGGACGGAAGAAAGGTGCTTGATAGAACCGGAAAAAAGATAAGGCTGTGTCAATACTGATAGAGCAGCTGCTCCATTCTCTACCATGTCGCGTGCTACAGAAGCAATATTGGTTTCATTGAGAGAAACATTAAGTTTTTCTCTGCTAGGAGATGATAGTTTAATCTCTGTGATTAGCGGCGCATGTGGGCATTTCAGAATTGATTTCTTAATGCTTATACATTCGTGACTTAACTGATAGCCGTATTCCACGTCATACGCACCTTCATCTAATGACCTGAATGAGTTATCGGCTAACATTTTTAAACCGTGATTTGGTCTAGTGAACCTGCTCACATATACCATTACATTAAATGATACATTCAAAGATCAGTTTTAAATGTAGCTCTACTTTAGATTCTCATTTTATACCACGGATGGGATACTAGGATAATTAATATAATATCATACACAACCTTATTTGTCTGCATATGCCTGAAAGTGCTATTTTTCTTGATAGGTCTAAATTGTCACCAAGATATATACCTAAGGAACTGCCGCATCGAGAGAAAGAAATACAAAAAATCTATCACACATTCAGGGACTCGTTCAGTGCTCCGGAGAGCTTTCCTCTTACAACAATGCAGATAGTCGGTCCTGCAGGGATTGGTAAGACTTCAACCGTTTTATCTACAATGAAAATCCTCGATGACCAATTTGCGAAGAATAGGCTAAAGATGAAAACTGCATACATAAACTTGAAACTGCAAGGAGGAAACAAGTATGCGATCTATAGATTTATCCTAGAAAAGATTGCACCAGAATTGCCAGCACAAGGACTAAGCGCGGAAGAAATGTTGAGATACATGCTCCGATATCTCATTGAAAATAAAACCTTTGCATTCATAATCCTTGATGAAATTGATTATTTGATAAAAATAACTAAAGATAGCGGAATTGTATACGACCTTACCAGGCTAAATGAGTTCGATCCTGAAAACCCTTGCTATGTTAAGGGTGTGATTTTCATAGCTAGAAGCACAGAATTCTACTCAAAGCTAGACCAAGCTGAACTAAGTAGTCTAGGGCGGGTCCCAATAAAGTTTCCAATGTATACGCTCAAACAGGTTAGTGACATTTTAGCAAAGAGATGCTCTGAGGCCTTTCGACCTAGAGTTGTAGGATCTGATTTAATAGACAAAATTTCAGAAATAACAATTTCTCCAGTTGTCAAAGGAGACATTAGATACTCTCTTGAATTGCTCCTTTATGCTGGCAATCTTGCCGAGTCTGAAGGCAAAGATGTGGTATCTTTAGACCATGTATTTAAGGTCCATAGCCAAATACACCCATCACTTACCTTAGAGCAGATCCGCGACTTATCCAAGAATCAGCTCATCACTCTGCTTGCGATTGCGATCGCAATGCGCCTAAGAGATAGGAATTATGTCGATATCCGAGAAATTCGAAGCCATGCATTTGCAATATGTGAAGATCTGAAAATCCGGAAAATAGAAGTTGAGGATTATCTGGATGATCTCAAGGTAAAGAACATAATAGAAATTAGATCGTTAAAAGAAATCGGAATCCACTCTATTTCCCTCGATGAACTTCAGACTGTGCTACGCAAGCAGATTAAAAATTATGCTATAAATGGAGTAAGCAAGAAGAATTGAACGTGAACGATACCATAGAAAAAGGCCTAGGAGGCTTGGGCAAAATAAAGCTGATAAAAGCGCTAGCTGAGGAAGACAAATTGATGACAATTTATAGCTTACACAAGAAAACTCATCTTAAAAGGGAAGACATAAAAAGAAATCTGAGTGACCTAATCGAAATACAATGGGTAAAGGAGGAGAAACTTGCTAATATTCTTTACAGATTGAACAGACAAAACGAAAACGTCCAGCACCTTTTGACCTTTTTCAAAAATGTTGAGTACATTTACTATCCATAAAAGTTCAAGTTTTTTTCTGACGGGAGGATCTGATCGAATAAGGAATCGATTGCAGCTCTTTCTAGGAGAAAACCCTTGGAAACTTCATTGGCATATTGCTGTATGTCAATGTGATCCAATCGATCAGCCATATCAGATTCAGTCAAATCACTTTTTTCCGCCCGTTCCTTGAGTGCAAGAATAATCCTGTCTAAATGATAGTTGACATGTATTTCATCGGCTTCTTCTAAAGAAACCGAATAAATTTCTGATACTTTGAAATTAATGGTATTTTCATCGCTATGAGATAACTCTCTATGAATGTCATATATTGCATTTTTTCCTCTGAGCTTTTGTGCTCGGCTAACATGAATTCTGTCGTTCATATTTGTGATCTTGTGATACAATGTCTTTGATATTTAATCTTATTAATATATTCTGAGTGTATACTGTAGAATAGACCTGTTCAACCTTAGCTCTCACCAAGTTATTGTAAACATACCACCAAAAAAAGGAATAAAAAGGCGTCTAAACAATATCTGATGTGCAGTCAAGAAAAAGAGATATTAGGTCAGTGAGGCCGAAATATATCTTTGTTACAGGCGGAGTAATGTCTGGCTTGGGTAAGGGAGTGATATCCGCATCTACGGCGAAGTTACTACAGCTTACGGGACTAAAAGTTTCTTGTGTTAAAATTGATCCCTATGTAAATTATGATGCTGGGACTATGAACCCGGTTGCGCATGGAGAGGTTTTTGTGACAAAAGACGGTGGGGAGTGTGATATGGACTTGGGCAATTACGAACGCTTCCTAGATGTTGCGCTGACAAGAGAACACAATATTACGACAGGAAGAGTCTATCTTGAGGTGATCCAACTAGAAAGAAAAGGAGAATATCTGGGCCAATGCGTGCAAATTATTCCGCATGTAACAGATAACATCAAAGATAAACTTAGAAAAATAGTACACGATGAACAACTAGACGTAGTTGTGATAGAGTGCGGAGGAACAGTAGGTGACATAGAAAGCCTGCCCTTCCTTGAAGCATTTAGGCAAATAGAGTTAGAGGAGGGAGGCTCAAATACTCTTTTTATCCATGTCACTCTTGCTCCCGTGTTAGACGTTGTAGGCGAACAAAAGACCAAACCAACACAACATAGTGTGCAGGAACTTAGAAGAATTGGAATTCAGCCCGACATATTAGCTGTTAGATGCAAAAGGCCGCTTTCGACGGAGACTAGAAGAAAAATTTCCCTGTTTGCGAGCGTGGACAGAAGATCTGTCATTTCCTGTCACGATGTGGCGTCAATTTATCAGATTCCAGAGGTACTTGAGGAGCAGGGAATGCTTGATGCCATATCTGAAAAAATAGTTATGAGAAAGAATAAACTCCAATGGTCCAAGTGGAAAGAAATTTCGAAATCTTCATACAATTTTGATTCAACTAGTCTAAAAATAGCAGTAATTGGTAAGTACGTCAGTCTTCCGGATAGCTACGTAAGTGTATATCACGCATTATGGCATGCAGGCTCCCATATCGGAAGCAAAATTGATATAGAATGGATTGACTCGGAGACATTCGAAAATAGGTCTGGGGTATCGAAGCTAAGATATTTTGACGGTTTTGATGGAATAGTTGCACCGGGAGGGTTCGGGAAGCGAGGAAGTGAAGGTATTATAAATATAGCCAATTATGCGAGGGTCAACAAAATTCCGTATCTAGGAATATGCTTCGGATTTCAGCTGGCTATAGTAGCATTTGCTAGAAATGTGTGTATGCTGGAAAACGCCAATTCTACTGAACTTGATCCCGAAACAGGATACCCAGTCATTAAATATATGCCTGAACAAAGTGCACAGAAGGAAATGGGCGGCTCAATGCGACTTGGAGAGCATGAAATCGAGATAATAAAGGGTAGTAAAGCTGAAAGATTATACGGAAGCCGCATTATTTTTAGAAGACATAGACATAGGTTTGAGTTTAACCAGGATTATCGTCAAAAAATCCAAGACCAGGGAATGATTCCCTCAGCTCATTCAGATCGGGGTTTAAGAACTGAAACTATCGAAATTCCTGAACATCCATTTTATTTTGGCGTTCAATTTCATTCCGAGTTCCACAGTAGGCCAGGACGACCAGAGGAATCATTCTGTGCCTTCGTGCAAGCAGCTTTCGCTAGATCCTAAGTTCGTAGATCTTTTGCCGGGCATCCCGCAGAGATGTTTTTCTGTTCACAAAACCTTTAGTAAGAAGATGACTTAGTGAAAGCCTTACTGTCCTTTCTGGAAGCATTGTCCGGGTGGAAAGATCCTTTTGGGTTAACGCTCCTTCATACTCTAAGGTCTTTAGTACCAGCTTCGCGCTAGGAGGCATACTAAGTAAATCCTCAGCCAACTTGACCTTTTTTGCGATCATCGATACGGGAGAAAAATCTCTGGAGAGCCTGACAAGTCTTGCCGGGAATTCGTGTCTGTAGCATTCTAGAGTTTTCTTAATAGGAATTCTCGAACCTCCGTCCAGAACAACCTCGCAATGATATCTACTTGTTATATCCGCCACTTGAAGATTCGTGTCGTAAGGAACGATCAATGGACGCCTTGTATTGTCGACAGAGTTTACTGAAACCACAACGAATACACGCGATTTTTCGAGAACCATTGGACCGCCAGCTGACATAGAGTATGCAGTTGACCCTGTAGGGGTAGACACAATTACCCCGTCACTGCTGTCATGCCATACTTCTCGGCCGTCTATCCTCAAAACGTGTTCCATAAGCATCGCACTTTTGCTAGGAAAAACAGCGACGTCATTTAGGACAGGCTCGACCTCTCTTCCATCCACTTTTACTGCTAGACGTAAAACGTCATCAACTTGGTAGTCTCCTGCTACTATCTGTGACAACGCTGAGTCAAGGGATCTAACATCTAGTTGTGCAAGAAACCCAGTCGCCTCTGACTCGTAGAGGCCTAGAACCGGGATAGAATTTGTTACCCCCTTGTGGAAATAATCAAGGATTCCCCTATCTCCTCCAAATACGAATATCAAGTCTGCATTATTCCCAACGCCGTAATCGCCATTTTTCATTATTGAAATGCTTATGTTCATAGAATCGAATGCTTTTCTAATCTGCGTCAATAACATCTTGTCGATAGGTTCATGCAAAGATAGAGCAATCTTCATAAAATCATAAGTGATTTGAATCAAGTAATATTTTTTTATTGTGGGTGCCTGCTTTGCTTTTTACTTTATAGAGAGCATTTAGCCATGAAACAGTAGGTTCGCAGACGACAGGTAAGGTGACAATATTTTTACTGGTGCCTAGGACGGCGAAGAGAATTAGCTTGGGGTATTGGTGTTTGGCATCTGTATTAAGAGTATCAGGTTCCCCAAACATAGTCAAAGCTATGATTTAAAGTACATGATGCTAGTCCGCTTTTGTCTTAATCACGCTCAATTGCTTATAAGACAAATTTAATTCCGTCAATTCGATCAGAAAATGTTAAGAAAATAACCTACAGTTTAGCGGGAAACGTTGGGATGGCGGCTTCCCTGTTAAACTGTATTATAAGTAGGATTATCAAAGCGAGCTATAAGGCTTGTGGAGTATTTTGACTGACTAACTCGTAAAAAAAGATTGTGTTCTCTATATAGTTGGTTTCCTCGCGACAGACAAGAAATAATAAATAGCAACCAAGGAGAATTGCCACAAGATTTAAAGGATAGAATAAGAATGCTATCACCATGCCGAAAAAAAGGACAAGTAGAGGCCGAACTAAAGGTGGTAAGGGGAGTTCTGGCACGGTTCATTGTAGTCAATGTGGGGCTATGGTTCCAAGAGACAAGGCTAAGAAGATTACCGGAAGAATCACACTTGTTGAACCTATGCTAGCCAAGGAATTAAAAGCCCA
>DASTUU010000398.1:0-10582 GCA_035759485.1 Nitrososphaeraceae archaeon | reverse complement strand
GGTGAATTGTCTATATTCAATATGCGCCAGTCAACGGCTCAAGTATCTAAATGTAACATGGGCTATATCTGATACAATGCATGTTAAATCTTTAATGAAAGAAAAATTTTTTTATATTTATCTAAGAAGCTGTGTAATAGACCACTTTTTATATTAACCCATTGACGTACATAGTAGATATAGCCAGAGCTGGAATATTCTCACAGTATGACGCAGTCACTAACTTCCAAGTGCTTATCATAGGTCTTGTCTCCTTGGCTGTGTTTATAGTTGCAACGAGATCAATGAGTGGAATGAAAGTTTAAGAAACAATTTTCTGCCGTTGCATAAAAAGTGCCATTAAACGAGGTACAGTAGACTTTGGGTGGGAAATAATTGAATCATGCATTCTCAGATATTTAGGCATATTTAATATCAAATATTTTAAAGGCGCAGTCGGCAGCTTATACTACGGACGTAATTTGACCTGTAAGCTTTGACACCATATTTCTCTGAAAGATGTAGATCTATCCTCTGACCGCGATCGTCTCAAGGCAACTATTCATGTCATGCTTATACCCGTTATGTAATTCGGCGTGACACGAGAGCTGGCACGAAATATTGAAGGTTTTGTTTTCTGCCATATTCAACATTGACTTTCGCTGGTTTTAGAATGTCAGGTCTATGGATTGGTGCTATGCCATGAGGATCCCAACCGGATCCACACTGTTGCTTATCGTTTTCACCGTTAGAATAGGGCAGATACAGTAGCAGCCCCCAGCTGGATTTTATTGCTATCCTACTCCTGCAGGGGATTGGCTCCTTCCGGATTTGCCATGATCTAATGACTTGTGAGAATCTAAAGTATCAGAGCTGTCAAAACTTTTACTACACATTTCACAACGATATTGTTTACTCCTGCTTCCGGCTCCTGCCGATGATGAAGTGGCACTGGCCATTATTTACAATTACGGTATCTTAAATTATTTTTTGTATTCATTAGTTGCCCGCTTCTGCCTGTACCACTATATTGTTGACAACAACCCCGAGTTTGCGATCTACGGTTGGGCCTGTATCTTTAACGGGGCCACCACGTACAGTCATGTCTGCCACATGAACAACTCTTATCACAAATGAGATACCAGTAATTGTGAGGGAATAATACATGAGTTATGAAGCAGATGATGAAGATAGATCAATAGGCGGTGCAGGCGATGCCACGCAAGAACCAACTACGAGTAAAGCTATTGATTCAAATGAAGCATCGAAAATAGCAAATATGCTAGAGGGTTTGAGATTTCCAGCTACTAAGGAACAAATCAGAAAATACGTTGCAGAAGGCAGAGCAATTGCATTAAGTGTTGAAAATGCCAGAAGTACATCTCGTTATATTGATGATAATTTACAAGATGGGAGAAAGTATAATAACACATATGAAATCGAAAGGGCACTGGGGCTGGTGGTTAAAAGGAATAAAGCTCAAAGCAGAAACCGGGACAGAGTGGGGAAAAAACTTCCAAAGAAAGAAATGAAAAAAGAGGAGACTTTTCCATGCTCGGGATAAAGCGTTAAGTGAAGCCAATAAGAAAAGATTTGGAGAGAATGCAAGGCCTAATCCATATAATATTACTAAACGTGACGAAAAAGAATCATAATTAAATTACGGTTACCAATAATATTGCATGTCGGGTATGCTTCGAATACTATCGAATATTATAGTATATATCATTAGTATCTAAGCCACTCGGTTCTTTACAAGAGGTTGAGGCCGCAAATAACTCTATCAATGGAAGAATATAGAAGATGAGGATACTGGATCTGCTTTTCCTTATCCATAGCGGTTTCGATATGCGGGTCATATACAGCCAACAAGAGAAAGAATTTGAGAAGTTTCAATAATGAAATTGAAAAAGGCCCAAACTAATAGAGTAAGAATAGTTTACGATCAAGATGTGTTATTGGTTTGACATGGTTTTGAAACTCTATCTCCGAACGACTCCATTATTTTTAAATTATTCTATGGTGTTTAACTAACAGTGAATAGGTCTACTCAAAATCTGAAGCAAGATCATATAACAGCAAGGAGAATAAGAAATATAGCTCTGATATGCTCAGATAAACTCTACGCAAATGAGAATATTCCTCTTGAAGATATTGAAATTATCTCTGTTGTTATTGAAGAATTTGTTGACAGATTTCACCATGGAAAAGAGGAGCAAGTATACTTTCCTCAAACGAGATACAAGAATGGATTTGGAGAAGATATTCGCAAATTTCTGATAGAACACGAGCTTGGAAGGAGGATTGCGAGAATGCTTCTAAAGGAATTAAAAGAATGGAGAAGAAGTTGTAGTGACTTGGGGAGAGAACCGGTTGCAAGGTTTCTAAAATCATATGCTGTTTTTATAGCTGACCATACAGGAAAAGAAGATATTTTTTTTGATTTAATTGAAGAAAAAGGCAGCATATCAGACACAGAAGATGAGATGTTGATTAGACACTATGAAAGTTGCACAAGAATGGTAGGTGGAAAAGAAAGAATAGAACAGATGTTAAAACTAGTACAATATTTAGAAAATAGGGAATGGATGAAAACAGGAAATTGAGAGAGGGAACCATACTTGCGTTGACGTACTACGTGTTTGTCAAATCGCTCAAATATGCGGAATGCGCCTAGGACATATATGCTAATAGAAATAACATCAACACCAAGTGATTTGCTATAAATTGAGGTCCTAACCAATCATTTAGAGTCTATGAAGGTCTCTGAGTTATGCAAAATGGTTCAAGATTCGATTCATTTGGGTCGATACCCTCTTGATGACGATCAAAAAGATTCGGCAAACTCAATACAAGTTATAAATAGATCGGTAATTGACGATCTAAAAGGCCAGGAGATAAAGATAGAAGTAAGATTGAAAGACCTATATGTACTGAACAATTATGTGTCAGGCATGAGGCACTTGCCAGGCATTATTGAGATAGATATACTAGACTCCTTTAAAATGTTGTGCAGGCGCTTGGAAAGAGTAGACAAGGCCAGCGGCGGTCCCTCAAATTCTACAATTTCCCTAAATAGACGATAAAGGGGGCACAGAGTTTCCTGCAGAAACCTGGTTTGTCTGTATCTCAGGTCTATCTAGTCATTTGTTCCGGCAGCTCCTTGTTCGTCTTTACTACCTGCTTTTGCTGCACCCGCAGTACCTTTAGCCATACCTTTTTTCCTAGCTATTTCTGCTGCTTCTTCTGGATTCGGCCCTACTTGTCCTGGCTCGACAATTTTTTCAGTCATCTCTCTTTTAACCGCCGTAGGTTCATGCTCCTTTATTTTTGCAGGAGTCATAGGTTCTTTTTCTCTATATGATGTTAAGGGATCATCTTTTCTACCAGTTTCAGTACCTGGCGCGCCTTCTTCATACTTACCTGTAGTCGTTTCTTTTGCCTTAGTAGAGGTCACTTCTTGCTTTTGTCGTCCGGCTTCGGTCTTGGCCTCTCTAGCAAGGTTTTGGATTTCCTCAGATGTTGGCTCGGTTTCCCTCTCAAACCTTGCTCTTACGAAATTACTTGGCACATTAAGATATAACGAGCTGCCATCGTAGTTGATAATACAGGCTTTAGGAATATAGTAAAGATGAACCTTCGCTACTCCTTGTCGTGTAACTATAAACTCATTCCCTACTCTTTCAATATCTCCAATATCGACATCATCAGACGCTCTTACATGCTTATGAATTACTTCTGCCCATTCAATATTTACTTCCTTACCTGTCATGTCGCTTCTTACAGCTACCCCCGGTTCTTGCGCCATAAGTGGCACTCCATGTAAAAATTGAGGTTGTTCTTCGTCCACCTTCTTCTTTCGCTCTAGATACTCTTGGGTTTGAATTTCCTCCTCCGTTGGTGGACTATTTCTTTCCCATTTCTGTTTAATTTCATCCTCGTAAAGCGAGGTTTGCAGCTTATCTCCGTCAAAATATTCAATATAATATTTTGGAATATAATAGCTCTTTTTTCCAAAAAATGCCTCTTCCTTGACTACTACATAATGTGGGCCTACCTCATTTACCTTGCCAATATCGCTTTTGTCCTTCGACCTTACTTTTTTACCTTTGAGTTTCTCCCATGATACACTAACCATTTTTGTAGATGCGGGGGTTGAGACAGAACCACTATCAGCAGCAGAAGTTCCTGGTATGGGCGTATATCTTGGAATATTGTTATCAAAATCAGGAAAGTATTTTCTAATTGATTCTCTTCTTTGCACATAGTCGGGAGTTTCAAACTCTGATATGTCTTGGGGCGGACGCTCCCTTTCAAATCTTCTTTTTACATCTTCTTTTTCAATAGATATCCAAATGTGGTCGCCATCATACCCTTGAACAAAATACTTTGGAACAAAGTAAGTCTTTTTTCCTATCTTACCCTCCTTTATTTCAATGTAGTCCTTTGTTGCATTGTAGATCTTGCCCAAATCCTTTTTATCACTTGACTTTACTTTCTTGTCTTTGGCTTCATCCCAGGATAAAATGATGCTGCTTCTACTCATTTATGTAAATAGACGCAGCATATGATTTATTGGTTATATTTATGCCTCATGACAGTATCACTTTACTCTATTTGTGCTAAAGCATTGTATTGTACCAAATTATTATGTTACATAGCTTTTGATGAGAGATGCCATTCACTTTGTATACATATGTCATTTCCCCCTAAACCTGAGAAGCCATTTTAAGGCATGACAACGCCTGCTGTGGACCAGTTTTTTCCTATTCTGATTCCTTCTAACCTATGTGTTGTACCGATAGACTATCCGTAAGCCCACAGGCTTAGCAGGGGGTCAAATAATACACTTACGCAACCTAAAAAAAGGTCTGTGCTAGTCCACTATTAAATGAGCTCCGTAAGCGAAATCATGTCGGAAAAAGAAATTGTCACAATAGTCGCAAACACGGGAAAAAGCGCTCAGGATGTTGCTCAACTGATGATAAAAAAAAAGGTAGGCTCAGTGATCATCATAGATACAAAGAGTCATCCTATTGGAATCATTACAGAACGTGATATGGTCAAACGTGTATGCCTAAAAGATGTTGCGGCAAGTAGAATCAAACTTGAGGAGATTATGTCAGCTCCACTTATAACAATTATGTCATATGACTCCATAGACACAGCTTCTCAAGTAATGGTAAAGAACAATATCAAACGTGTTGTAGTATTGGAAGAAGACAACAGAATTGTGGGCTTATTGAGTGTAACGGATATCAATAGACGGTTGGCAAAGATCTTGTTGCATGATTATAGTAGATACAGATCGCTGCGCTTTGCGGTCGACTTTGCCGGATCCTAGTTGTCCCCGACGTAGTATATACCAAAACCATACACAATTATAGAATAATAGGTTAAGTAATGCAGGTATATGCAATACCATAAGGCAGCATTTATTGGTCAAGAAAGGTCAAGGAAGGCCCAATTGAAATTGTTTGATTATACCGGGTTCGCAATGCTGACCTATACTATAAAGGAGACCAATGCAGGATTTGAACCTGTAGGCGAGGAAATGCTCGTAGGTAAGTTGGTAAAAGGAGAAGAAATGATCATTTTGATTTGTGACAACGGGGGCTATGCAAAAGCACAGTCAAAGCCTTTGCCTATACGGCAGGGAGAAGAAATTTTTAAAACTATGATTAGCGACGGAATCTCGGAATACAATGGCATAATTAAGACTGTTTCTTAATAGTTACAATTTTAGTACCTATATCCTTACCTTCAACTGCGTCTCTGATATTATCTATATCCGATAACACTACCCGTGTCGGTATTTTTGAACGTTCTATTACTTTCAATGCGATTATATCCATTAGATCGTATCTCCCTGCCATAGTGCTTTCAACTTTGAGAATCTCGATACACTCATCCACGGTGATTTCTCTAAATAATCTGGCGTCGGAGTTTGTATTCGGATCAGAATCATATATGCCATCAACATCAGTAGCGTTTACAAAGCTTGACGCCTTCGCGGTTTCTGCTATTAGTGCTGATGTAGCGTTAGTGCTCTGGCCTGGATGTAATCCTCCAACAATCACTATTTTACTGCTTGCCACCGCTATTGATATCTCCTCGAGGTTTTTCGGCACCGGTGAATATGCTTCATCACCCAATGCTGCAATCAAGAGTCTTGCATTTAACCTTGAGACCTCAATCCCCATAATATCTAGGCTTGCTTCATCAGAGCCGAGATTCCTTGCCAGGTTAATATAGTGACGAGCGATTTCTCCGCCTCCTGTTATCACTATTGGTTGTACACTACTACTGATACCACACAGCATCTCCGCATATTTTTTAATTGAGTCACGGCTTGCCCCTTGACTGAATATACTACCACTTAACTTGATGACTACTTTTTTTCTTCTCTTATTATGCTTATTATCGTATTCCATAAAGTTCACTCCAATATGGGAACTCCTCACTACCGAGTACCTTCTTAGTACTTTTCTCTATAGCGTTCCTATTTTCCGCAGTTGTATATACTCTTAGCATATCCAATGAACCTGCAATAGAAGCAATTAGTGGAATTTCAGCAACAGGCGTTTCATATTCGTGCTCTTTTTCAACAAGCAATATTGAACTTATCTCGTCTTTAGTAGGAGTTTTTGGCATAGAAGAGGCGCTTGAAGCATCGACAAAAATAGTGTTTTGTTCTTTGATTTGGGCAACCTTAGATATCTGGGATTCCAAGTCATACAAAGTTCTGGTGCGTATCTTTCTATTTAATTTGTCATGTGAGTGTAGAAATTTCTCGTAGACACATTTTAGTAGTTTTCGAGACTTATACTCCACAGCCAGTCTTACCGCACTCTTGTTACGGTTACCAAGTAAACATATGTGTTCGAGAATAATCTCGTCAGTGAGATTTAGATAGTTATTTAATTTCCTGTCAGTTAGATTGAGTTGTTCATCTGCAAGCATTATTGAACGCAGTAACATGACTTCTGCTGATCGAACGGTTTTATGAAAATATACTGCCTTATACATTTCATAACGCGAGATTAACATAGATTCCAACGAGTATAATGCTGATCTATTAATAGCCAGGTGCCCATGGCTTGTAACTTCGTAGGAGCTTATCAACCTGTGATAATCGATTTTGCCATACTCAACGCCTGTGAACAGTCCGTCCCTGGGCAAGTAATCCATCATATCTGCAGACAACCCTCCGGCTATAATTTCATTGAAGAACTTTATCTTCGACTGGCCAAATGATAACTTGCAAATGTCAGAGGGATTATAGCCGTGTCGTCCCAAAATGTCGCTAATCTCACTATGCGAAATAATTTGTCTACCCATATCCTCGTGGTTTGCATTGTGTCTTGCTATCAAAACTTCTTCGAATAAATGGGAAAAAGGACCGTGACCTATATCATGTAATAGTGCTGCTAGGCGCAATTGCTGAACCCTATCTTCGTCAGCGAAGTATCCCTTGGCAAAAAGGGTCTCTCCGGCATAGCCAGCTATATGCATAGTGCCAATTGAGTGTTCGAATCGGGAATGTTGTGCACCGGGATATACTAAATGCGCGCCTGCAAGTTGTCTAATCCTTCTTAATCGCTGAAAGACCACACTATCTATAATATCTCTCTCAATCTCTGTAAAGCGTATATATCGATGTACAGGGTCAGTTATTTCACCAGCAAACTTCATAATGATGTTGTTAAACGTTAGTAATAGAAGAAATTAAACTTTGAGAAATAGAACTTGAGGAGAATCAGCACAACTTTTGTCTCGATTAACCCCTTAAATTGCCTTATTTGACGGTGATCAACGGAAGTATTAACTAACCTTTCAAAATCTTTATTACAATTTCCATTATTTCATTGTGTACCTCCCCAATAAATTTTTCACCATTTATTAGTTTCCAGTTAAACCGTTTTGCAAGTTTCCGATAGTTTTTATTGACTTCGGTTAGTAATTTTTGATCCATCTCAAATGTGTCTCGATCCTTCGGTACTCGCCGATAGGATATATCTGGACTGACTTCAAGCACTATAACTACATCTTCTCTTGGTAGGCCTCTATCTAAGTTAAGTAGCCAATTGAGATTTAGACCACGCGATATGCCGTATACCAAGTTGGATTGATAGTATCTATTCATGATAATTGTGGTACCCTTTTCTATCGTGCTTTCAATGTCTCTTCTCTTTTCCCAGCGGTTAGCTGACAGCAGCATGTGTTTCACTTCAATAGCGTAACTTCGTCTGCCGCCTAAAAAGGACCTAATTTCTTTTCCAACTGGAGTAGTGTAATCTGGAAAATCCATCATTTTACAGATTTTCCCAGAAAGTTTTAGGGCATTCATAAGAAGCCTCGATTGAGTTCCTTTGCCAGCTTTATCGGTACCTTCGATTACGATAATTTTGCCCTTGTTCAATAATTGAACTACGAATTAGCAAAAATAAAAATCTGTTGAAAAAATGTTAAAAAAGGTTGCATGAGTAGAATGAGTCTGTAATGCAGGATCTTTGACATAATAATATTCCCGATGAGCAAAGCTGACTGCAAAGACCACACATACATCTGTGGCTGTAATGAACTCTATTCTTTTTGCATCTAGATGTATACTAATATGTTCTAGTTTGGTTAGATGACAGTCACGAATATTCTGGTCATCATTATGGTTTGATTGTTCAGTTTTAATGTCTCTAATTAAGTGTTGCCTGTTCCATTAATTACATTTAGAAAACTGTCATAAAACCTGGGCAGTGGTACTTTTTCCCATCTAATTAGGTTGGTTTCTTCAAATGCACATCAAAATGAAGAAAAAAATTAGCCCAGTAAAATAATACGTAGCACGGTACTGTAGGACAGATAAATGTTCGGTGCAGGGCAGGCAGACATGAATTTTAAAGAACATTATTTGTGACTATTTTATTACTCTATGTGCAGGAAATATGGAGAAAATGCGCGTTTGTCATGTGTAAGTCTCGCTCTCTTTTGTGCTTTTTTGACTCTGCAGCTTCTCACGTTTACTATTTATGCCTACTAGACATGACAGAACCAATTGCTTAGTGAAATGATACAATGGTACGTCTATATATAATCGAGATTTCCTATTCTACATAGTCTAAAATGAATTGCTTTCCCAAAATCAATAGAAAAAAATTCACACTCTGGTGTGAAGAATGCGATTTAGTATTTGAAGACCCGATTGTGGCAAATGATCATCATGAAAAGAAGAAGCATAGAATCAAAAAAACAGAATATTTAGTAATGCAGGATTGTTATTTCTGAATAGGCATAGCTGCTATTTTCATCAGGATTAATAATCCTAATCATCATCGATGAGTGAGATCCATGACCTCCCAACATTCGAGTTGAATCAGAATTTCATTCAAAATCCTCCTTGAGTCTGAGTGATGATGCCAACCCCACGATTTGTATAAATCATTGTCAGAGGTTTAGTACACTATTACGTGGCAGACAAAAGGAGTTTACAGAAAGCCGTATCGTAAGTCGCCAATGAATCTGTCCAAAAGAGCAAGAACAAATGAGTATTGTGGTTATTGCCATAAATCTCATTCTCATTCGAAACCAGGACTTTTTAGTAAAAAATAGAATCAAATAGTAGTCTTTCATTTTATAGTGAGAAATAATGTGTGTAGGACATAAGACGATGACAGGCATTGCCCTTCCTCATCAGAAACTCCTTTCTACATCAGTAACCATATCCTCGTAATGCTAAAATTCGCGGAGATGTTTGCTGTTTTAATATTCTCAGTTTAGATGATGGCTACGTGCGTCCTTACTACAGAGGTACTGTATTATTGACACAGAATCACCCTCATATCCTGATAGTTAAGGCGTTTTTTAAAACTACAAAAGTCGCTGGTAAAATACCTATAGGTTCGCCATCGATTGCTACGGTAACGTCTCTTTCCTTTGATTTTATTGAAACTTTCCTAGCTTGTCGATAAAGTATGTCTGGCTCATTTGCATAGTTACCGTCCTTCATATTAATAAATTCGTCTAGCATCTTGAGACTACTCGAATCCTTTAAAATCACTATATCTAGCAATCCATCTGAAACACTGGCTTTCGGTGCGGCCATAAATCCTCCTCCTAGATATCTGCCATTTGCAACCACACACATTGTCACCTTTGTTAGAATATTTTCCTTACCATCATCTATTGATATTTCGCATAAATTGCTTTCATAATAAGGCACAGTTACAGCTAGGCTTGTCACCGTGGACACTAGACGACTCTTCACCTTGTCTCTAACCTTTTTTGATCTGTCAATTATTTCAGCTGCTACTCCAAGCTCAGCGGCATTGAGAAATATTCGTGTTACCAGCCTTGGTCTCCCATGCAAGGGTCGAGGATTAGTACTAATGGGAGTTACTGTAGCACTGATAACATCTATCTTCCTTGATTTACCAACCATAAAGTTACTACAGCATTGAGTAATATCTTCTGGAAAATCTAGGGATCTAGCTAATACGTTTCTTGTACCCGATGGAAATAATCCCATAATGGCTTCTGGGTTTATAGGCTTTAAGGCAGCAGATTTATACAACTGCCCTCTGTTTTGATTTCTGGCATTTGGTTTTCT
>DASTUU010000397.1:0-2613 GCA_035759485.1 Nitrososphaeraceae archaeon | reverse complement strand
TAAACACATGAAAGAAAAATTTGGAAATAGACGATGGATAAATATTGAAGATCCAGAATTACTTAACTATGAAAATACCCAGATATTGCTAATTGGCGCAAGGAAAAAAGACATTGAAGAAGAACTTGGAGTAGATATAGAAGAAACAGAGAGGAGTGCAGATTTATTTAAGGAATTAAAGTTAAGAAGAGAACATGTGCCAATAAAGCCTTTGTTGAAAGGAAGGTTTCCGAGTAAAGAAGAAGTACCTATGAGCGGAGAGGTAAAGGAGTTGTCAAAAGAAGAATATCCTGGAGCTAAAGGTGGAAAAAGAGGAGGAAGAGCCGCTGCTACCAAGTCAACTTCAGCTGCAGCCATTGCAAAAATGCTATCAGGAATAGAATTTCCAAAGAATAAAAATGAATTAGTAGAGTGTGCCAAGGGAAATAAAGACAAAGTTGACAACGCAGCATCAGTAATCGATACTGTCAAGGAATTGCCAACTAGGACATATCGCAGCATGACAGATGTAGAAGAAGCACTTGCAGAAATTAGGTGATAGTAATAATAATAATAATAATAACAATAATAACACAAAAAGATAGGTGATAAGGTAATATGTCGTCGTCAACAAGTTCTCAATTTACATGTAGTGTATGTGGAGATGGGTTTGAACAGAGATCTGCTTTGGAAAGGCATATGGCTACTTCGCATCCTCCAAGTGCACCTTCAGCAGCAGATATAGAAAGGGTGTTGGCTGGAATACATTATCCTAAAACAAAGCAAGATCTAGTACAGTATGCTTTCCGAAAAGCTTCTACTGTAGGCCATGATTTGATCGATCTTATCATGTCCCTTCCAGATAGAACTTACAGAGACGCTGCTGAAGTTGCTATAGCCTTAGGTGAACTGAAAAGTGGAAAAGAAGTTAGGACTGCGAAACAGGTTGAAGAGACAGAAAAGCCAAGCACAAGAGGAGGACGAGCTGGTATTACATCTTCATCAGTTTCAGCAGCTACTATTGCTAAAGTTTTATCAGGAATAGATTTTCCAAAGTCAAAAAGTGACTTGAAAGAATATGCTAGGGACCATATATCTAAAGCTCATATTGGAGATACAGAGGCGGTATTTGGCTTATTAGACGAGCTTCCATCCAAAGAATATACTAATATGGCAGACGTAGAGCGGGAAATTGGTAGAATAAAGTAAAACAAAAAAGAATAGGTAATAAAGTAAGAGTTTAACATATAACCTCATTGTCATCATCGTCATTATCCTCATTAAAGCAGCCGCGGCAGAAGCATAAGCGGGATAATTCCCAGATCAAATATATCATTGGTGATAAATCTCTTACCTTCGCAGAAAAGCTAATAAGCATAAAGAATGTCGAAAGACTAAATAAAAGGTCCAAGGCGTCTATGGCTGGGGAGATTGTTATTGTAGATGTGGATCTTGCCATGGCACAAGATAGCACTGGTCCTTTGGCAATACGTTCCTTTAATGAAATGGGTATTGATAAGATCTACGATCCTTCAAAAGTCTTGTTGGTTATTGACCATACATTTCCCGCAGCAGATGAAAAAGTGGCAAATTTACATCATTTGATGAGGGATTTTACCTCAAAGCACAGCTGTATGTTAGTGGAGGGTTCAATATCCCATCAGTATATTCTTGAATATCTTGCTTCTCCTGGAATGATGATATTAGGGGCAGACTCGCATACATGCCAAGCTGGATGTGTAGGTGCTTTTGCTACTGGAATTGGAAGTACAGAAATTGCGGCAGTGTGGGCTACAGGTCAGTTATGGTTACGAGTACCTGAAACTATCAAAATTAAGCTTTCTGGCAGCTTCGACAAAGGAGTATTAGCACGTGATCTAATTTTACATTATATTGGGGAAGTAGGCGAGGATGGAGCAAACTACAAGTCATTAGAGTGGGAATTTTCAAATGATTACACTAAGAAACAATTTAGTATGGATTCTAGAGCTTGTATTAGCAATGCATCAATGGAATGCGGAGCCAAAATCTCTGTATTCCCAATTGACGAGGTTACAACAAAATATCTAAATGAAAATCCCAGAAGTAACAATAACAGCAACAATACTGACAACAATATACAAGCTAGAATCGACATCCAGCCAGGAGACTTTGCACAGTACAAGGATGAATTTGAGATACAATGCGACAAGGTAGAACCTCAAGTTTCTGGTCCAGATAACGTAGATAAGGTACATTCAGTTGACGAACTGACAGATTTGGAAATTGATCAGGCGTTTATAGGTTCTTCTACAAATGGAAGGATAGAAGATCTTGAAGTAGCAGCACACATATTAAAAGGCAGAAAAGTTCATAAAAATACTAGATGTGTAGTAACTCCTGCGTCTGTTAAAGTATATGAAGAGGCTATTAAACTCGGGTATGTAGAGATTTATCTTGAATCAGGCGCAGTTTTTACTAATGCTACCTGTGGGGCATGTGTTGGTACTCATCTTGGTGCTTTAGGCGAAAATGAAATTTGCATATCGTCATCTTCAAGGAATTTTGTTGGGAGAATGGGTGCACTATCCTCAAAAGTGTACTTGGCGTCTCCTGCAACGGTGGCAGCATCTGCAATTGAAGGTAGAATAGCTA
>DASTUU010000396.1:0-2501 GCA_035759485.1 Nitrososphaeraceae archaeon | reverse complement strand
TATAGAAGGATAATTTGCATTCCTAAAAGTTTTCACAAACAAGCAGAGAAATTTTGGCTACTTACTCGCCGCCTCTTTGAGTAACCGATTAACTTTCTTGTACGACTTCAGTAATGCCTCTTCTATGTTTGACATGTCTTTGATATCAGGATGTTGAAGTGCTAGAATTATTGATAGCTTGATATTTGCAAGGTCTGCGGCTGTAAGTCGTTCTTCCTTTTCTTTTTTTTCTTTATTCTTATTCTTATTGTTCTGTGGGGGTAACATCATTTACAATGTTGTACCCCTTCAATGGAAGCCATTACATGACTTTGCTCTTTAAAACAGGCCATAGGTTTTTGATAGGTTTTTGATAGGTTTGTAAGACACTCGTAATTGTCTCCTCCTCATTACCATATATATGGACGGGAACCCTAATACACTTTGCGGTTTTTTCAATCTTACTTGAATGGGTGATTGGTCTTGGGAAGTTCTCAAAGGTGAAATGGTTGTATGGATTAGAGAGATGAACTAACTTTTTCTTTTTCCAATTGACACAATTAAAATTTGTAGGTAAGATAAGTGATATGAATTTGTTTGTCTCTAATCCCTATTGGCATGGTGTCTCGGGTCGGGTGTTGAATCATGGCATTCGCCACTAGCGTAGAATGCGAAATTATCTCCTAGGTTCCTCACTCCAATGATTCATGACCAAATGGCTGATCACCAGGCCTTGCGTAATGTGTTGCTTGTCCTATATCTCGGCCAGTTATATCTTCTACTACACCAAGATCCTACTTCTTTACTTGAATATTTCTTGTTTAGATGGTCAGTCTTGGTATTTATATCTGATAGATAGATGATTTGTTTCATTTTTGCAATGACCTAGTTAAAAAGAAGTATATCCTTTAAGCGTTGCATATTAAAGATTCAAGATATAAGCCAGGTCTTGACGAAGATATACAGTATGACGACCATTATGGTAGGAATGCAGGATTCCCTCCTTGTACTTGAGCCTCCAAATAGACACAGGATTGATAAGCGTTTGAAAGGCACTAATCCCCAAAGCATAGTATTCGATCCTCGTAATCCAAACAGTGCATACTGTGGGACATTTGGCGATGGCCTATGGAAAACCAATGATGGTGGCCAAACTTGGAATAGTATTGGAAAAGATGTTATTACCAGTCCTTATGTGATGTCTGTCTCAGTGAGTCCTCTGGATTGTAGAAATAAATTCAATAAAGTATATGTTGGAACTGAGCCCAGCGCACTTTACATTTCAAATGATGGGGGGGAGTCGTGGGAAAAAATGAGCGCTCTAAATAATTTACCATCATCTGTATCATGGAGTTTTCCCCCAAGACCTTGGACTCATCATGTGCGTTGGATTGAACCAGATGCAAATAACTGTGACTATATTTTTGTTGCTATAGAAGCAGGAG
Source organism: Nitrososphaeraceae archaeon (assembly GCA_035759485.1). Taxonomy (GTDB): domain Archaea; phylum Thermoproteota; class Nitrososphaeria; order Nitrososphaerales; family Nitrososphaeraceae; genus TH5893. The sequence goes on along the minus strand of DASTUU010000396.1, from coordinate 1,077 downwards.
CTCTTGTACAAAGTCATGATGGCGGCAGAACTTGGATGGACAGAGTTGAGCAGGGACCATACGATACTCATACTTTAGCTACACATCCAACGGCACCTAAAAGGCTATACTCTTCTGCAGGTGATGGCTATTTTGAAAGCTTTGATTACGGAGAATCTTGGAAGAGGCCAACGGCAGGACTTAGACATCATTATCTTTTTGGACTCGCTATTGATTCCGGTGATCCCAACACTGTGATTGTATCAGCATCTACAGGTCCAGGAGAGGCCTACTACACTAAAGATGCAGAGACATTCGTATATAGAAGATCTAATGACGCAGAAAAGTGGAAAGCTGTTTCAAAAGGTCTTCCTGAACCAAGTGGAACAACAATTACTATTCTTGCTTCAAATCCAAAAGCTGCGGGTGAATTCTACGCTGTCAACAACCATGGAATATTTGTCTCCAATGATTCAGGCGTTTCGTGGAGAAGATTTGACATCTCATGGCCAAAAGAATACCTTTTGCAAAATCCTTGGGCACTCGCAGTAAGACAGGACGAATAGTTTCAGATATGCTAATAGTTAAAGCCAGCCAACATGGATGACTAAAAGAAAAATATAACTTGCAGTATAGTTTGAAGAATGTTTATTCTCTGATCTTCAAAACAATTTAAGTAACATATCACTATAATATACAATGGTAGCATCCCTACCCTCATCTGGATCCTGGAAGTTTCCTCCTTTGGTGAGCATTGCAGATTGAAATCGTTGTATACCTTTATGTTAGCCAGTTTCACTTCTTAGTCAGGATTCTTAATTATTCGAAAGCAGTAAAAGTAAATTAGCCTTCATCTCAATAAAACTGAGATACTCCATAACTTGTACTTAAGGCTGACAAACTTTAATCTTTCAAGAGACAATATGTATTTCGGCCCAAGCTTTATTAGTAGTGTTATAATAGTTGTCTTAGCCTTACTTCTCTTAACATAGCTAACGATAAATTCAATAACACTGTTGAATAATCTTCTTTTGTAATATATGCCAGAGCATGGGGATTATAATCCAGCATCAAAGCAATGGTATTGCAGTTATTGGA
>DASTUU010000395.1:0-2669 GCA_035759485.1 Nitrososphaeraceae archaeon | reverse complement strand
TCAACAGATGAAACTACTACTACGCCTCCGCTAGTAGTTCCTGTACTTGCTGCTCCTTTGATAACAGAAACTGCTTCTTTGACCTTATTCTCATCAACAATTGATATTACCGTAGTCCTTGTAGAATATGCCATCTTTTGTATTCCCGATCCCTTACCATAACTTACTGTGTATTTTTCCCCCTTTCCCATTCCTTTAGATTCATAGAAAGTGGCCTGTAAGCCCAAGTCTTCTAAAGCAGATAATACATATGGAGTCTTCTCAGATGCAATAAATGCTTCAATTCGTTTCATTACCATAATATAATGACGTTACGTGGCACACCTAATAAAGTATTACCTAATGATATTGTATGATGGTAAAGCTCTCCGGTAAAAGCTCCCATCTTGGAAGAACATAGGCACATTATCAGCACGCACAGATCTCCTTGTTTGTCTGTCTAATAACTCGATAATTAATCACTCAGATATCAATGTTAATGTGGATTGAATTCCTTGGATTCTTGTCATGTGTTTTCCTATAGATTCCTTTATAGTGTCAATATTATTGTCAGATAACTTTGCAACGATATCATATGGCCCCTCTACTTTGCTAACCTCTACCACACAAGGTAACTTGTCTAGTTGACTTATAATCTCATAATCGGGGTAATTATAGTCTAGTAAAATCAATACATATGCTGTTGGCAATTGATTCTGTTATTGTATTTGAAGGATATAAGGTTGCACAGGTTAAACAAATGCACTGTTATTGACGTTCTGGGATAATTAACTTTGCCTATTTTATGATCAAGAAAAAGAACGGTGACTGCAAAAATTAGTAAAGGTCTTCTATCAATTTAGCCAAGATGCATAATGGATGCTCTTACTAAACTGTATTATGTATACCTATTTGATTGTACATGACAGATCTAGCAAAGAAGATAAAGAATGCAAGCCAAGACGCTGAAGCAGAAATGAAGACATCAAGAGATCATGCAGAAGGTAAGCCTAGTTCTGAGAATTTGAACAAAGCTAAAGTAAAAGTAAGAGATGCTCTTACCTAAACGCTGTTCCTTCTTCTATTTTTTAGACATTATTACTATTTCTAGTTCTCCAGTGTTCATATATTTGGTGCGCTAAAGCATTAACTGCAGGTTTGTAAATAAGTGTAGCAAAAAAGGGTTGTGATTCCCTTGAGCTGTTAGCCAAGGGATCTTTGGTTTATTCTCCTTCTTCTAATTCATCTTTGCATTATAATGAATTTAGGGTGTCTCAGTCGTGGCTGTCACAGCATCTTCAGCTGTAAGTGGACCCAATTCTCCAAGAAGGCCGCCAATGTCCGCATCAATATCGTTGGCTGCAATCCCGAAACAGTCAAATCCAGCTTGTTCTACATCGTTGTCATCACAGTCAGCGAGAGCAGCTGCCGAATCGTCTTCTGCCTTATTCTTGTTTCCATCTCCACCATCATGATCTCCTCCTGCATATGCAGCTGGTACTATTGTTGTTAGTGCTGTTGTAGTTAACAATGTACCTGGCTATCAGAAAGACGATTGCCAAAATGTTGTTATTCATTTAACTCGTGACAGGTATATGTTTGATAATATATGTGGGGTTCTTCAGATGGGATTACTAGAAGTTCCAATACTATTACTAGATAAAACTATGGGGATATTTCTTCCTGAATAGTTACGTAAGAAAGAAAGGTAAAGCTTGAAGAGTTAGGTCCCTGACAGTAGCCCCACTATCGTGAAAACATTTCTGACAATCTGACCACCAACTAGGGCCGTGTAGAAAAAAAGGTTGGTATTCCCCTAGCTGTTACCAAAGGAATCCTTCTCCGGTCTAGTCTAGCTCGAGATCATTGACTGCAATCCCGAAACAGTCAAATCCAGCTTGTTCTACATCGTTGTCATCACAGTCAGCTATTGCAGCTGCCGAATCGTCTTCTGCCTTATTCTTGTTTCCATCTCCACCATCATGATCTCCTCCTGCATATGCAGCTGGCATTGTTATCGCTCCTACAGTTAACAATGCACCGGCTACCAGAAAGACCAATGCCAAAATTGTGTTGTTGTTCATTTAACTTAATGACAGGTATATGTTTGATAGTATATTGGGAGTTCTTCAGATGGGATTACTAAAAGTTACTCTACCATAGTTAGATAAAACTAGGGGGATATTTCTTCCTATATTAAAAGACAGGACATCGATAAACTGATTCGTCCTAACTGGGATATACGACCACAGTTTGCAATACAATTTTTATCCGTTTTATCCAAAAAAGATGCTATGAAAGTTACTAAACCTTTATTTCCATGAAAGCCATCTGTCGTTTGCTGCTTTTTGCTCCCGCAGTGGTTGCCCGATTGTCGGATTGTGGTTGGGTCCTTGCAGTCCGGGTTTGTATGAGCTAGGCCGGATTGTAGGACTTTTTGTCTCCATTATTTCGTATTTTCATAGATGTACCTGCAATGGGGACGCGAAATAGCTAGTTTTATTAGTTCAAATAAATACCGTCTAATCCTCTGACATGACGAGCAGTGAGTATTGTTCAAAACCATCACTCTTGGACTTGATCTCTCTGACAATCCTGAATGCCTTCACGAGCCCGGCTATGTCGGTCTTGGGCGAGAAGAACAAATCACCTATTATGATGAACGAGCCGGCTTGTGCCCACGATGAAAG
>DASTUU010000394.1:0-2629 GCA_035759485.1 Nitrososphaeraceae archaeon | reverse complement strand
TTTGCTGACAGAGTGGTTGGCAAGAAGGTCATGCCTTTCAGAATTGAGGATGAAGCCAAAAAGCTTGGTGCCGACTTTAAGAGAGCAAACGCATTTGAAGCCTTTGCCATAAGGGATGGGAATCTCATTACTGGGCAGCAGCAGAATTCTGGAGCTGAAGTGGCAAAACTGGTGATCGAGGCTCTCGGCTAGCAAAACCACGGTCATCGAATAATGGAGGGGATATAACAACAGAAATGAGTACCAGCAACAGGAATAATGATAGTGTGACAGTGGTGGTTACCCGAAGAGTCAAATCTGGTTTTGAAGCTCAGTACGAAAACTGGCTCAAGCGATTGTTAGAAGAAGCAAAATCCATGAAAGGATACATAGGAGCAACAGTGCAAAAACCTGCGCCAGGCACCACAGAATATACAAGTATTTTTCGATTCGATAGTGTCGAAAATTTGCGCAAATTTGAAGAATCAGAAACCCGAGCCAGATATCTGCGTGAAGTCGTGGATTATGTTGAAGCGGATGCGATCTGGAAAAAGTTCTCAGGACTTGAATTTTGGTTTTCGCCACCAAAGGGCACAATAGTTCCACAGCCATCCCGCTTTAGGATGGCTCTTGTCATGATAGTTATTGTTTATGGACTCGTAATTTCAATTGGACAGTTAGTCGCTGTACTTGCCGGTGATATTTTGCCATCTCAAATCAGGCTTTTGGTTACAATTTCAATTGAGATTTTCTTGATGACATTTGTTCTAATGCCACATCTTACAAAATTGCTCGCAACGTGGATTTATCCTAGAAGTGCATAAGCACTATATAGTATGAAAGACGAGTAAGGCTAGTACCTACCAATTCCGCAGAGTAGTGATTACAAGGCTTCAACTAGACGAACATCCATCTTAGCAAAAGCAAGCTTAAGCTAGATGTAATGTGGCAATAAGAAGGATTTTCGTAACCCTATTGTCTGGGCCTGAAATTGTAGCTTAATTATTCAAGCCTTCCTTCGCAATCGCATAGTTCCTTATCGGGACTATTCTGGTATTCTGATTATAATTTCAGGAAAAAGCTTAGAATATTTTTCATATTATATGAAGATAAGATCTTTTTTATTGTATCGTTCATGGACTCAAACATCAGCGTCGGTTCCTTCTCAAACATTTTATTATCTGCTGGTCAAAGTAGAAGTACAACTGTCGCATAATGAGGATCATCCGTTCTTTTTGCATATCCCGCTTTTTCCAAGCGATTAATATGGCATATGATTTATGGATAGACTCCTAGAAAGGTCCTTGTAAACCTTCTTTTGGCAATTTTGAGGGCAGCTTCTCCCCTAGGTGTTAGACTGTAGACAATGGTCTTGCCATCCTTATTTTCCTCTCTGATAAATCCAGCTTCGCGTAGGTTTTTTAGTGCAGGATATATTGTACCTGGGCTTGGCTTCTCTCCCTTTCTCTTTGCAATCTCGTCAGCGAGCGCCTGACCATGCATTGGTTCTCTTGAAAGTAAGAAGAGGAGCAAGAATCCAAGCATACCTCTCATATCGCAACAATCAGATCTAAATCGTCGCACGTTTGAATATATGTCGCATACACGATATATATAAATAGTTGCAGATGTCATGTATCGTATATACGATATCAATGGGGGGAGGTGATAAGAATGAGATATGGTTGTGGCGGAGGTTGGAGCTATGGCGGAAGAAGTTTCCTCACGAAAGAAGAAAAGTTAGCTATGCTAAAAGAATACAAAGAAGATCTTGAAAAAGAGGTAAGAGGGGTAGAGGAAAGAATAAAGGAATTATCAGCTAAATAGTTATTTTTTTATTTTTTTGTTTAAGTAATGATCTAATCTCTTCATCGTTTGGCTCCTTGCCCTTCATCATCTCTTTATTTTCAGTCTCATGGTTCTGATTGGTCTTTCTTTGACAAATACCATGATTAATTTAGCATCAAATACTAAAAGAAAGAACTCTTTCCTCTCAAGACCAATCTATTTCGGGTTGCCAAGACAATCAATTTTAAGCAGATAGTGCATTCAACATGTTGTTCAGCTTTCAATTACTCACATTCTGGAAAGACGGCCTCTTTAGGAGCAGTTACAAGAAATTACATAGTCAAATAGTTGACTGTATGCCACCAGATCAAACTCCTAATTAATACATTATAGGAATCCAAGATGTCAGGTTTGAGATGCAACGGCAATTTGGAATACAATACAAAGAGTAACGGGAAAAAATTTCAGGATTTTCATGACTAATTCAATCGAGTGAGATTCAATTTGTTGCTCTTGTTAGTTATGAATCTTATTCGATTTTCGCTAGTGCATTGGAGCTGAGCTGGGTATCCCAATGATGAGACTCATCCCAATGGCATTTGGCAGGGCCTTAGTAAAATGGTTCTAATGAAACCGTTAAAACTTTTATATAATCAACCTACGTCTGTTCTGATCGATTTATCTGTCTATAGAGGTAAAAGATAGCCATCAGAAATTTACTTTAAAGATTCTTATCTTAGGGATTATTGTCTCTGCAATAATCGCAAACTGTATAATACTTTTGTCCGATGCACATAAGAAGCATTCAACATCTCTATGGATACTAAACATTACTGGAGCTATTGCTTCAAGTTTAGCCATA
>DASTUU010000393.1:0-3378 GCA_035759485.1 Nitrososphaeraceae archaeon | reverse complement strand
TCACAGCTTGTAATGGTATTCCGATATTGTTTACTTTGTGTATTAGGTTCTAACAATAAAAACATAATATTCCTAAGAAAACCAACTCATAAAGGACAAGCTTTGTCAGTTTTCGATCTTACAATCTGTAAAGTTGCTTCACCTCTCAGTTTTAGAAAGTTATTATAGTCGTTTCACGGATCTAGTATATCCGACTGGCAAATAATGAAGCATGATGTCACAATTGATTATTGATGTAAGTAAGGGCTTACATCTTTACCCATTGTGACATTTCATATTCTGGACTAGTAGGTCAAGCTGCCAGCTGAAAATGAATAGCAGCGAGCTCCGGTCTAGGATAGGAATGGCTACATAGGTCAGAAGATTCTTTGGAACCTACTGAGGAATTTTTGGAGGCAGCCACATGACTTAGACATGCTAGTCGGATAATTTCTATTACCCTTATCCCCAGGTTCTTAAATACATCTTAAGTATGTTGTTCATTCTTTACTCCATCGGCAAGTATTGTTGTTGCTAGCGATTAAAGAGATTTATAGGAAGATAGGATCCTGTTAAAAGATAATGTTCAGACATTGTAATACTTGCAACAAGGAATTTGACGAATACCTTGAAGGGGCGTATTATTCAAGCGCCGCAGGAGCTGTATTATACTTCTGTTCAGACGAATGTGCTAAAAACCATTTTAACAAACAGATTAAAGTATAGATGAAGAAGAAAAGAGAATTCAGACATCATGAATTTATTTATAGGCAAATAAGCCGATTTATATTAGGACAACCATCAAACAACATTAGAAATGGGTTATAGTAGAGGCAGCAAGTATGGTCATGGTAGAGGTAGAAGTTATGGGGGTGGTGCGAGTAGGGGCTTTAATAGAGGTTCTCCTACCCCGAAACCAGTCGAAGCAGGTAAGGAATATGAAGTAGACATTACCGAAATCAGTAGGCAAGGAGACGGCGTTGCAAGAATTCAAGGATTTGTAGTATTTGTACAAAATGGAAAAATCGGAAACAACATTAAAGTAAAGGTAACTGAAGTAGGAGACAGGTCTGCCAAAGCAACAATTAGTGTCTAAGTCATATAATGAATAACAAAGGGATATAGTCACTTTTTATCATTTTACTGATAAGTTTTTTAGTATTGGTTATTTCGATAAACAATGTTGATATTCTAGCGATTCCTCATCTTGCATTTGACTTAATTCCTGCTTTGACTACGGTCCAAATATTATCCCATGCATCTGAAACTTTTGTCAATTTTTAGGGAGGCTCTATCTATTCCACTCAATTTCAAGGATCAACAGGTTAGGTTTTGTTTACAACAAACAATTTATCATTCTTCCAGTGGCAACTCCAACAAAAGCCACATACTATGCAGGTAAGTTGAGTTCTCATACTACAAGATTTACATTTTTCATACTTTATTACCAACATATCTCTCAGGTATTCATGTATATGCATAATACTACTACCATTAGTTAGTATGTCACCGTACTACTAATCATTATCGATATATTGTTCATTAAGGAAATATTATCTAAATAGGATAGGTTAGTACACATGTATTCTAATACTATGCTGGCTATTATTATAATAGTAAGGAAAAAATAAAATGCAAATTACAATAAATTATACGCTTTTCCTAGTTAGAACTGCATTACTCGTTCTAGCTGCTATAGGGCTTAATTCTATACTCAGAAGAAGTCATATGCTGACTGATACAATCAAGAAAATGTAGAGGTGTTCTACAACAATATGGCATCTTTTCTCTTTATTCCTTCATAGTACTGCCATACAAGCTATAGATGTCTCCAGTATTATTACTGACATAATTCCAAACATCAGGCTCGACTCGCAGAACTTTGAAACTAGATTTCTGCAAGTCATCTAGTATATCATATACAAGCTGACCAATTACGATTTGATTATCTTTTGCAAATGTAGTCATTTTAGCTGCAATACTAATAGTGTAACCTAAAACGTCGAAATGTGGTTTTTTGAGCACCTCTCGCTTATCCTGACCAGCCAATAAATGACCACTACTATCCCTACCATACTGCACTACTACATTTTCTCCTACATCAATGCCTACACGTACTCCCATCTCGGGATAATCATATTCACTGAGAATTGGATTCAAGCCCTCTCGCATTATCTTAATCATAGAGCGCGCACAGTTTACGGCATTGGCGCAAGGCAAATACTTATCTACCAAATTCACAGGAAAAAATGCCAAAACTGAATCTCCAACATACTTCAACACATATCCTCCATAGGCTGCTATAATAATTGACATTTCTTGAGTAAATGTCTGAATTATAGTTGCAAGCCTCTCAACTGGCAGGGTCATTGACATCGCAGTCGAGCCTACAATATCTATGTGTAAAATTACAAAAGTAACTTTGGATTTTGCATACTTTTCAAGAATATTCTGTGCTTCTTCCATCATTGAAATATTAAATTCTGGCACTTGTCCTTTGAGAGCCTTCCACATACTATACTGGGCATGTTTGATAGCCAGGTCTACGCTAATAACTGCATCAAGATAGAACATACCTACAGAAGAAGCATTTGAAGCTCGTTTGACAGCTTTATATTTTCTTTCTTCTTCGCTGGCTTGTTCCTTTATAACTTTATGTACTTCATCTTTTGTAACATCCAGCTGCATAGCAATCATATCTGGTAAAATTCCAGAATTATACAAGTTGATAATGGTTTGTCGATGTTGATGTTCTTTTCCTATATCCACTGATAATTATCGCACCTCTATCTGTAGCTCTACCATTACCTTAGGTACATTTCAGGAACATATCATATTTCTCTTTTCATTTATATTAATTCATAAACAAATGATAGGCAATATCACTAATATCGAGCCCAAATCTATAGTTATTTGACATCAATCGACCGCAACAATATAACATAGATTTCCGCAATTTGCTATCAGTATGCTTGGTTAGCTGCTTTTCTTCATCCTCTCACTAGCGGATTCTTTTATAATAATGTCGTTATCTGAAAGCAACTATATTATGATTCGACATCGTCTAGCATCCTCTGTTTCTTGAGGCGAACCAGTATCATACATACCTCCATGTGATCCTCCTGCTAGATGCGCTATTCTCTCTTCATTTGAAGCAAATCTTGTTCCACATACAAAACATTGAAAGTCAGTACTTGTTCTTGGATAATCCAGTGTTATCTGTTGGGTCTGTATAGTTGCATGTTCCATGTGTAGAGCTTGACGCATCAAGTATTAATCTCTACTGCCATATAGTTGTACAACAGTATTAAGAACAGTCAGAGTCATAGAGTTAGCAGACAAGGAAGTGAATGTGATGGCGGTAATAACTATACCTGTTATTATCCATGCAGAATTACT
>DASTUU010000392.1:0-1260 GCA_035759485.1 Nitrososphaeraceae archaeon | reverse complement strand
CCTAACGTTCGTAAAACCCCACCACTTGTGTGTGCTACGAGCTGCTTATATCTAGAATAAAAGATATTTTAGGATTTTAGAAAATATTTCTAAATGATTACTATCAGTTGCCATTAAGCAGAGACCATGGTGTTCATGATCTTTAAAACAAAATCTGAATATCTTGCATTCGTACGCACGCTCTGCCTTCAGTGATAGTTGGTGGTGGAGGCGTTGATTGTAGTAGCCATCAATAAAGTTCATCATCCGAAGGAGTGGGATGGCGGCTGCAATAATGATGTTGGCGATGATTTTCCACTAGTAGGTAGAACAATACCATCGTCTAGGATTGTGTTTGCAATAATGGAAGAAAGAAGATAGAAACTATTTCGCAATACTGTGGATAAACAGACAGAAAGAATTCAAAAAAATTAGTCTCAAAGTCAGAAATGGAACTGGATTTGGATTGTTCATAGTAAAAGGAATCATTGAAGCATACGGTGGTGGAATTTGGGCTGAAAACAATATTGATGGAAAAGTGCAAAAAGTTGCACTTACACTGCCAATCGAAAAACACCCAAGAAAGGCTCAGATCATCATAGAGGCATTATTGCTCTCGATGAGAGGCTACGACTAACGGTAAACCCATCTGAAAGCTGAGAATAGTTAGCTGTGGACCGTGTAGGAGTGAGGAGTTGAACAAAAGGTTTGCATCGACAGCTTATGGGACTAGGAAGAAATCCGCTGAGGTTGAGGGTTCAAATCCCACCCGATCCACTTTTTCCTGATATGGAACTACGGTATTATAATGAATTCAATTTAGATAATTGTCGGACATAATCCAATAGCAAAGACACGAAGAACAAGAGGAATAGAAAGAGAATCAATCATAAGAGCTTTGATTGAAACCAGAAGGCGAGTAGCGATAATAATTGCCAATCATATCCCGCTTGTAGGAGGAAGGAATGTGTACTCCTACTACCACTAAGATACATTCGCCAATGAGTAGGGAGGAAGAATATACCTTCTAATCAAAGTTTTGCGACATATGTGCTAACTCTTTTATTTTCCTTTCTTCCTTTGCAATTAGTTCGTGTAACTAATCAAGACTTTGTAAAGCGATATTTCTTACTCTAATGGTATAGAGATCACATTTTTTCGATGATAGTGACCAATCTGTGCCTCAGGTTTTTTTATATCAATACCCGAATATGATGCCATTGTTGTCCTTTGATATTGGCTTAACTTTCAAAGGTGATGTTTCTTTCCTGCCTCTTCTAA
>DASTUU010000391.1:0-6228 GCA_035759485.1 Nitrososphaeraceae archaeon | reverse complement strand
TGATTAAGCCTAGGGATAACGAAGCTAAAATTAGAAAGTCATCATTGATTTATGTACCTAAGATATCCATCTGTGCCAAATCAAAGTTGTTCACTGCTCCAATTAGTACATTTCACATGCAGGGAGATTCGATTATATGGTAGACATGTATTTCTGTGCTTGTTCAAGTGCATTTTTTTCATTTTCTGACAATTTACTACCAAGCATCTGTTTGAATTGCAGAGCATTGATAACAGCTTTTCCCCCATAATGGTTGTTAAAGTATGCCCTTAAAACTTTGGTCTCTTTTGTAATTTGCTCCACTTTTTCAACCCATGGTTTTAGTTCTTCTTTACTGTAGAGATAATTGTACCAGTAATGTACTTTCGTATTTCTTCCATGAAACCTAATAAATGAATGGTCGGGGGTAGTCACAGTAACATCGGAGAGGAATTGCAGGTTTTCTTTTGCAGGGGAATCTGTCATAACCGCTGCAATATTGTAATGTTTTAGCATATCCCATGGTCCTTCTGTCTTCCAAGATGGATGTCTGAATTCTACTGCATAATTATATCCACTGGGTAATCTCTCAAGAAATCCTTCTATATTTCTAAAATCATTAACAGTAAAACTTGGGGGAAGCTGAATTAATATTGCACCTAATTTGTTTGAAGTCTTCAATGGTGATATCTTATCTAAAAACTCCTCAAAATCTGTCATAGCACTCTTATTGATATCTAGTCGTTTGTTATGAGTAATTGTTTCTGGTGCCTTAACAGAAAACTGAAATTTCTCTGGAGTTGCTCTACTCATTCCAATAAACGTCCCCTTAGTCATGCTAGAATAGAACTTTTCATAAAATATGGAATCCATCTCTGCTGTATTGAAGAATTGGGAATAGAATCTGAGCCTCCTAGTATCGTTGTCAGGATAGAATATTCCAACCCAACCCCCTTTATCAGGAGTATCGCCATAATTCCAACCAGAACAGCCTATTAGAAGTTCTCCCATTCCTATAATGTCATATTAAACACAATTATCTGTTCTGTCAATATTGTTGTTGTCTTGTTGTTCTTCCTCACTATATTATCATCTTAACTGTCCACTCTTATTGTATTTCAAAAATAGTTGTTTTGGCATTTGGTAACTAACTTGGGTATATTTTTTCCTTTTTTCTAACTGCTCAATTTTGGGATGACAAGAATAACAGTAATGACATCTAATACAAACATGAGCACTTCTCTTTCTACAATCTATACATTCACTATATGGAAAATGGCTGTCCGAAATATACTCATGCATATAGATGAAATACTATTATTCAGCTGTTACAAATAAAATGAAGGGTATAATATAGAGAGGGAGTGGGGAGGTAATGACAAGCCCAACATTATTGATTATTGTTTTCTATCCATCATCTCTATCCTGATATCTTTTTCTCTTTCTTGTCTTAATTCTTCCAACCACCGCCATTTTCTTTTAGCTGTATTTTTCTTATTTCCATAGACAGTTCTATCAAAACCAAAATATCCTAATACCGTGTCTGCTGCATCAAGTATCATCTCTTTATATTTTTCCTTATCATAATCCAGTTTCCCACTTTCATATTCATAAGTGGAGTCTATTGGTGCAACTCTACAAAGAGGATTTTTGTGATTTGAGTTTGTATAGATATACTTGATAGTGTCACCTTTAGATGGATGTTTATCCTCATTACTTAATCGAATAGCAGCACTGACATGAGGAAAAAGGCTTCTATATTTTACTATGTCTTGCCCAAGTAACTTAGAGATTACAAGGTCATCCTGAGTAATATCATCTCCACCTATCATAATCTTGTCTATTGCTTTTGTAACTAACAGAAGAGCATTCTCATATCCTTTGCTTGTTACCTCTTCCATGTCTTTGCAGTTAAAGAGAGTGTACAATAGTTCACTTTGAAATTGCTTTATAAAGTTAGGAGTATCGTGTCTTCTTATCTCTATACCTCTGACAACTAACTTTCCTTCATGGGTAATCCCGTAATATTGTTTGAGTGCTTCTATTTTTTCGTTAGCTTCTAAAGGTAATAGAACCAGAAATTTGAAGTTATGCTCTATCGATATAGGAAGACCTATTTCTTTATGTAAAGTGTCTACTAGCTCATTATATGCATTCCTTGCTGTTATTGCAGCCTCTGCTTTGATAAACACCGAGTCAGTATCTGCGTATATTAGCTCATAACCTAACTTCTGAGCAGCATCTTTGGTTTTTATCAGTATCTCCCTTGATAGTCTGTTTATTTCTTCAAATACTAAGACATTGCCATATCTATTCCAAAGAGAGCCAGTGGTACCATAAAGACTGACAAGTACATTCTTTAGAGAGTCTATTCGTTGTTGACACCATAGATATTCCTTGCTATCTTCAGACAGCTCTTTCAAAAACTTCTTAAAATACAGCTGTCGTCTAAGGCATTTATCAACTACTGTAGGTAGCAGACCTTTATTGTTATGAGACTCCTCTCTCGAAAGAACAGTTTCATAGCTCAGGTTATAATTCACTATTAGATTGCTATATTCACTATCATAATCCAGTACCGTCACGTTTTCATGCAAGCCTGTTTGTGGAGATAGTATCATTCCTCCTTTGTCTCTTGAAACTAAATCTTCTATGGTTCTAATATGTTCGTGATTTTTATTTGCTATATTGTTATTTAGGATAATAAAACCTTTTTGAATAAGTTCATAACAGTTTCTGCTATCTATTATTCGATTCATACCATATTTTGCAGCAAGATCCAAAGGAAGAAAACTGAACCTACACCGTTCTATCAATCCTGCAAGTCCAAAGCTATCAAATACTGATGAATGATCGTTTCTGCTACTGATGGAAAGTCTACCTTTGATCCACTGTAAGCCTGGGTGTTTCAGAGTTTTTATTTTCTTATTGTCATTATTATTTTCTCTTCCAAGTTGCAAATCTAGTTCAAGCTTTTCTGTTCTTGAAAATAGATAGTCTAAGATGGTATTGGCATAGTGGTCTCCTAACCAGACAATAATATCTGGATCTTTAGCTTGCACATATTTACAAAACTCTTCAAGGATGCATCTTTCTTCTTTGTAGTTGAATAGAATCTCTTCTCTCTGTTGTTGTGAGTCTTGCATGTCTTCATATCTGACCCCTATCATCATGACTGAATCTTCCAAAGTAATCTTTCCTGAAGATGTATAGACACTTAGGTAGAGTATTGAAAAAGGAGGCGGAGATACCTCGCTTTCGTCTACTTTAGTCAGTTTAACTAATCTTGAGCCATCATATTTCACTTCAACTTTACTTGTAGGTTCAACCTTGAGTCTATGGAACAAATATTGCTGGATATGAGACAGGTCTGTATTGAAAAACTGTTTTACTCGATAGTCTTTTTCTAACTTTTTTGAAAGAGCCGCATAATATTGTACTGATTCAGGAAATACACAGATTAACTTCTGTCTGTCCTTTTTACTAAATAGGTTAGTAAACTTATTTCCTTCCCAGCTTACTTTCTTAACTATAGACTGTTGAGATAGAATATGAAAAAGATAATGTCCATCGTGTTCATTGCGTGGTAATATGTAAAAAAATGGTTGATAAAAGTCTGTTAATCTGAGTATTTTCCTGTCTTCAGTTTTTATCCATAATACAGCAGTATCTTGCTCTATGGAGACATCTAAAAGCCATCCAGTGCAGCTTGCTATCAAGAATAATCCCCGTGGCTGCCTCTACTCTTCCATAATTTCTTGAATTATTTCCTTATGCAGTTGTGCCTCTTGCTGTTGCTGTTGTTCCTTATTTTTGATTATCTTGTACAGGTCGTTTAACTTATCCTCAAGTGACGAGACGTGCTGCCTCAGCTCTTCTACCTCTCGATCCTTTTCTTTCAACCCTTTCATTAATACCGCTATTAGCTTTCTGTTGTGAATCGACGCCATCACATTTAGTTTGTCACTAACAGTTGGTAGTGTGGAGTTACCCATAGCAGCTTGCTCTGGATTCCAAGCTTCTTTTAGAAGAAGATCAAATGCATTTTTGCGACTCAAGTCTACAAGTGCTGCTTGTAGTTCTGTTCTAAGCTCTGATATTGTTTCTTCATATAACTGACGAAATGATGGTGTTATCCTTCCCATTATATCTCTCCGATTTTCAAAAGTCTCCCAAAACTAAAATCAATCTAGAAATACATTTCCTCCAGTTTTCTTGGTATACAGAATCATAGATTTTGGAGTTTTGATGTATTGATGTTTTAGCAGTGTTGCCTTAAACGATGGTATTGTCGAAGTGCCAGATTGCTCTTTAATATGTACAATAACATTTGCTGCATGTTTTAGATATAATCCGCCAGTAGGTTTGGGTATGATACCTCTACTAGCAGTATTTGAATCAGCAGTACATACCAGAGCTATCTTGTTCCTTCCACAAGCCTTGCAAATCATCCCTATTATCTGTTTGAGTACATTTGCAGTTTCCATCTTCCTATTACCATTAGAATCTTCGAAGAATCTTGTTAGGTTGTGAATAACTAGTAACTTAATGTCTTTATTGGATTCTATTAGTTTGGTAATCTGTTCTACTACCGATAACTGATGGTTTTCATTGTATGCTGTAAGTACATACAAGTTCTTGAAAACAATTTTTGGGTCTATGCCAGAGCACTTTGCTGCAACTCCTATCTTTTCAGGATTTACAGATGCACTAGTTTTCCTTGAATAATCATAATAGTTTACATTATTGAAGAAAACTCCCATGGATTCAAATCCATGCTTTTGTTTTACTGGAAGAACACAATTAACAAGAAACCTATACACCATTGCATCTAAAACCACTGCATTACTCCCATAAAATAAGTAGAACATACCTTCTTCTATACCATCTATAAGTGAGTCAAGGTCAGCAGAGCCAGTAGTCATTTTCAAGGTAGTTCTGTGTTCATTGTAGTGTTCAAATGCCGACTGCATTTCAAAAGAAAATCGATTTGTTTGTAATGACATTACCCCCTTCTATCTCCTGTTATCTACGATATTCTCAACTGATTAGGGAAGAACCATATCTCATCATGGACAAACATCGCCGAACCTCTAGCCATAACATTTCTTCCAAATAGCTTTTGTCTTACTTCGTGTAAGAGCTGAACTTGGATGTCAGTATTATTTGTATTTGAAATACCCTGACTTACAAATTCTAGCTTTGAGTCTCCTATCCTCAAGCTTTCCTCTTCATTTACCAAACTATTAACAACTTTATCCATCCTTGCCTTCACAGTAGACTTTTTGTACTCGACAAACTTTTGAACATCAGCTGGAATAAACAAAGAATCATGTCCAAAAAAGCACATACTAGGTGGATATGTAAAGACATTTTCAGAGTTTATCATCTTTACCTTTAGGAGAGGGATTTCATCAGGTGAAATATCAATACCATAGATTTGCTTCCAGAACTGTACTAGATTTCTGTGGTCAGTATCTGATACTTGTTGACTGCCTGCCTTTCTGGCGATGACATCAACTATGCAACCATAGTTTCCTGATGGAGCTACAATCACTTTATTTCTATATTTTGTTAGATTGCTAATAACAGAGTTTGCAGATGCTCCACGCCCTCTTCGTAATCTAACGTAATCAAGGACACTTTCTCTTACATATGATTGAGGGGTTGCCTCTATTATTGCTACAGTTTTATTGTCTTGTTCTTTTATAATAACTCGAATGGAAAATCCAAGGTAGAGTTTTGCTTGCTCACATCTGTAGAGAGGAACAGGTTCTTCTAACAAGTAAATCCCTTGCATCTTTCTCATTCCTGTATGTTTTCTGATTCCAATGTCAAGTGCCTTTTCAATCAGTCTTCTGATTATCTTCCTGTCTTCTACATCAGAGACCTTCAGTGGTCTTTTAACATATTCTGAGAATTTTTGCTCGTCTTCTTCATTTGGTAGAAAATACAAAAGGTTTCTTCCGTCACTTATAATGACTTTGTCACTACTTCTAAACGATGATGGAGAAATATCTTCAGTTACAGCCTCTATGACATCAATAGTATCAGGAAGTTTTAGGGTAATCTCTGATGATGGAGGTAGTTGAGAAAGCTGATTACTGGTGTATGATGTTAAAGATTTCGCCTTTGAAGAGACAAGTAATACTAGCTCAGCTAGATTTCTCTGGAGTACTTTGGATGCTATGTCCTTTGTTAAAACCATCTTCATAGACCCTGAACCATCATAAAGTCTACAGGAAACTC
>DASTUU010000390.1:0-7605 GCA_035759485.1 Nitrososphaeraceae archaeon | reverse complement strand
ATTCTTAAAGGATGTGAGGCTCCGTGTGATACCGCTTCAAGCGGTCTTTAATTAGAACAAGTTTATCCGCCGACTGAGTATCACCTTTCTGTCTTAACTCGTAGATTTCTCTTACCAGTGCGGCTATTATCAGGCCTATGTCTGTCGCTCATCTGCCTATCATTAGAGAGTTCGATTTGCAATTAATTAACATTCATTCATTAAAAGCTAATTTCTTTTTTTCGGTTCAATCGCAACAATCTGACAGTTTTCTCATACTCTAATTCTCTTTGTTCTCGTATCCGTCTGTTCTGTTCTGCGTCTCGGTCTATTGCTTCCAATCTTTCTTTTGATTGTTGATCAATCTGTTGTCTCCTCATCCTTTGACTTTTACTGAACTCATAGTGAGGGTTGTCAATTGGGGTTTTATTGGTAGAATCTAAAGCTGGATTGAGTCCTTCAAAATCAAAGGAAGTTTAGATATCTTAACTTACCACTCTAAATTCTAATTTTTTTCTCTTAAGAAATTCTATGAGGAGGCGTGAGTGTTTTTCGTTTTCCATTTCAAGACTAAGATAAACACCGGCAGTCCCGGCTGCGATATTAGAGCTTAGCCTATCATGTACTACTTCGACGATATTAACACTTAGATCCGCTATGCCATCTACCACCCTCTTTAAGGCTCCAGGTTTGTCTGGTAATTGAATAAAGATTTTGAGCATTCTTCCCATCTGCATGAGACCCTTCGCCACGACCTGTCCGAGCAAATACATATCAACATTACCGCCTGTCAATATCGACACAGTTCTCTTATCTCTTCTACCATGACCATTTGAGAGTAAATATGCAAGACTTGCCGCTCCTGCAGGCTCTACAACCAATTTGGCTCTTTCCATTAGTAAGAACATTGTTTTCACTATTGAAGAATCATCGACTGTCATTATGTCATCTAAGTACCTAGAAGCAATTTCGAATGTAAGCTTACCTGGAGACTTTACCGCAATACCATCAGCAATAGTATAACCTGATCTTATGGCTGTTAGATGTCCTTTATCTAAAGATTCTTTCATCGCGGGGAATGCTTTAGACTCTATGCCTATAATTTTTACATTCGGTTTTTTTGACTTAATTGCAATTGCCGTACCTGCCGCTAAACCACCTCCTCCAACTGGCAAATATACCTCATCAACGTCGGGTAGATCCTCTAACAGTTCCAATCCGATAGTTCCCTGTCCAGATATTATTTGCGAATCATCAAATGCATGTATGATTGTTCTGCCTTCCGCTTTTGCAAGTTCTTGTGTAACAGACCAGCACTCATCGTAGTCTGATCCCCTGAGTACAACTTTTGCACCGTATGATCTTGTGGCCGCAACTTTGGCAGGTGATGCATTATTCGGCATTATAATGGTGCACGGTATACCTTTCTCTGATGCTGCATATGCAACACCTTGTGCATGATTGCCTGCAGATGCAGCAATAATTCCATATTTGCATTGTTCTCGTGTTAGCATGTGTAATTTGACAAATGCTCCACGCACTTTGAATGAACCTGTTCTTTGCAGGGATTCAATTTTTAGGAAGAGATTGGTTCCAGTGAGTTTAGTGAATGTATCTGATACTTGCAAAGGCGTCTTTCTAATTGGAGTTTCTTTTAACAAATTCCTTGCATTGAGTATGTCCTCAATAGTAGGCACACTGTCATTGTAACTTATATTCGAATTCTGTACGCTTTCGGTACCCATTGCAGCCAAGTGATGGATGCTATTACGCCATAATTATAACTTTAGTTTTGAACTATGACCAAGGCCTCAACTTGAAGGGCCTCTTCAAGCTTAAGAGCGTTCCCCGTACTATCTTATTGTGGCCAGTATGGGTTGCGGACGCAAAATCACCAAGCAGTATGACTATCGTGCGAAGAGGATAGTTCGCAATCTAGTAGGTACTTTAATGCGGCGCAATGCTTGAGACTGTATATGAAGTTCACCTATTATTACTATTACAATTACTGATAAATCTCCTCAGCAAGGTAGGATCCTTCTAACACCTCATTGAGGTGCTTTGCCTAACCCTTATGCAGACCCATGAGATATCATATCGATAGACGATTACTCTTACTCTACAATTGCCACAATGGATTAGTTATCCTCATGTATTGCTTTTACAAAAACATATACAGGCTAAGAGAGATCGAAATTACAACTATATTTGTTGCAAAATGGAGTGTGTATGCATGATTAACGTCATATCTATCTTTTATGAATTTATAAAACAAACCAAGTGGTATTAATGCGAATGTCACATAAACAGCAACTCCCATAGCTATATGTAGAGCTGCCCAGATGACTACATGCGTAATATCTTTTCTAAAGTAGAGCTCCTCAACGTAGTTGACGTGAATTAACGTATATAGAAGTAGCGGCAAAAATGGCAAGATGCCAAATAGCCCTTGATTACCAAACGGGCCTATGGCTATATTATATCCAAGCCACGATGCATTCAATAAAGGAACAGTGGACAGAAAACTAACACCGAAGATTACAAATGCCATCAGTGGTAGCACAGTTAGTGGCAAATAGGCAAGAGCTTTAGTTCCCATCTTAAGATTAAGAAATCGGCTTTTGGTTTCCCCTATAAGTAATAGGGACGGAGCAACCATGACAAGATACACTATTATCAGGTAAAGTTCTTGCAAACAAATAATTACTTTTTGAGAATTATTTATAGATTACATACTTACATTCCGAAGAGGAATTTGTCAGCACACCAGCTCATGAGTTTAGACTTTTCTGGCAAGTAACCATCAGACAAAACATGGTAAGACATGGGTGCACGTGGTTTGTTTTGTTTTGCTTTGTTTTCTGAGATACCTCTTGGTGTGCTATTAGAAATATCAGAGAATGGCGCAGATTACATGCTGTAGATATTTACGGAGAGCAATCAGACTTTATTGATTCCTAAATGAGTACATACATTTTTATTTCATATGACACTAATCTCGGCTCAAGACCGAACAAGCGCATATAAGCGACTTACCTTAACATGTGGGCGTTGTCCTACAATTCCACCGTCATTTGGATCGTTTCCACCTAGAGATGTGGTTGGAGAAGTCAGTATATTGGATCCAAGTAGGCCCTTGCCACCAGTAGGAGAAGTGGGTGGTGGTAGCTGTTGCATATCTCCTTTTTACTACAACCAGGACATTGTTGTTATCTATATATTTATTGTCTTCATAAATATTGCCTTTCAAAAATTATAAAAATTTGCCTAAATATTTTCAAGCTTGTTGAATTTGATAAGGTTAAATCATATCGATAGATACCGTAAGGCTTACTAACTAACTGGCTAGCTAACTAACTAATTAAAAGGGTGTTTTTCTGGTATACCTATTTCCGGTACTTTAAACCTGCGTCCATTGTCTGATTAACTCTTTTGCTGGCTACAAAATAGTTTCACAATTCTGACGATCTATAATAATATCTCCTTCCTGTGAGTTAAAGTCTCTAACTGTGTCTGTTCCCCGACCACAGACAAACTTGTCAGCACCTAAGCCTCCTGTCAATTGATCATTGCATACTCCGGTAGAAGATATTGTATCATTTCTTGGTCCTCCGACTATGTTAGAATTACAAACTCCGTTGGAACTGGTAACTTGGGTAACAATACCTCCACCACCACTATTGCTGACTATAGTATTCTGAGTGGAGCTAGAAGTAGTATCACTTGATCCATTGGACAATATTACAATATTGTTGCCAGAATTGATGACAGTGCCGTTACTACTACCACTACTAATATTGATTGAGTTCATTGCTGCAGAGAGATCCTGTGTGAAATCATTTATAATATCATTTATTGAGTTTGATTCAGTTGTCCAAACATTCTTGATTGATGATATTGTTAGTAATGGCAATACTACGAATAACGATATAACTACTATTCCAATAATTGTTAGTATTGAAGGTTTGTTTAGCATTAGATAATATTCTCCTAATAGTATAAGAATTATTTGTTCTTTAGTTATTTATATTACCAAGTATACTACACTTCTTCTGTAAGGGAAATTTGCATTTTCTACCGTGTTTGCCCTTGATTAATGCTAGATGCCGTTTTTGTTATAGCCTTAGACCTGCATTCACATTCCTATTTACTCTCTTGACATAATTATTCCCAACGTTTACAGTCGTTATCTTCCTTTTGAATTAATGCTTTAACGTCAGGATGTTGGAGTCACAGTACTCGCATTTTATGCTTGTTAAGATCCTCAGTCTGGCAATCACCACTTCTCGTTAGGTTCTGCTAATTTGTTAGAAGGATCAATAGGTTTACCGTCTGGATATTGATCAGGATCACATACATAACATATGTGGAGACATTATTTGGCCACAAATTTAACTGTCACTATCTGATAGGCTAAGGCTTTAAGACCTACATGTTGTGATGCTCTACAGATAATGGCCTATGACTTTCTGCAGCTTTTTCTTGTGTAAAGATGAATATCTGTGAAGGTTGATGGATTAGCCCAATAGCACTAAGGGGGAACAGTGAGCCTATTACACATGTGCTATTTGGGTTTCCTATCGACCTTAGTATGGCAGGCAAACTTACTTTTCCGATTATTTAATAAAGGCTTATCTGATAGAGACTAAATAGGCATACTATTGTTATATAGAACTATAGGCAACAACAACTAAGAACTGTTGACTGGTGAAAATAGTAAAAGAAGGGTTTTGGTAGTAGATGACAATCCTGATATTACTTTCACAGTAAAGATAGGCTTAGAGGCCAGCGGCTTATTCGAAGTTGATACATTCAACGACCCTGAACTTGCAATATCATCTTTTAAACCTGGATTATACGGCTTGGCACTCCTTGACTTTAAAATGCCAAAAATGTATGGCTATCAACTATACGACAAAATGAAGAAGATAGACAATAATGTCAAGGTATGCTTTATGACTGCAACTTATCAAAATTATGAAGCATTAAGAGAAGCATTTCCAGGCTTGGAAGTAGAGTGTATTATTCAAAAACCAGCTGAGATCAAAGATTTGATAAAAAGGATAAATGAGGAGTTATAATAAGTATAACAATACACGGCTGTGCCACCACTCCCGCTGTTGTCACTTTGATAACCAATGGGGGAGGAGGAAGAAGATACATAAAGCAACCTTCCTACCTAAAATGATATATCTCTTACCGCTTCGACATTTCTTCGAAAAATGCTTCCCCGGCCTTTCTAAGTTCGTCTGGTGATAGATCCTTTTTGTGAGTTACTACTGACCACAAATGTCCAAATGGATCTCTCAAGTATCCAGAACGGTCTCCATAGAATTGGTCTCTGACCGGATTTAGCGCTGTAGCCCCTTCAGAGACAGCCTGATTAAATACGCCACAACATATAAGCTAACTGGACTTCCACCAATAGATTCAGGAGAAAGAGCTTTCATCTCTGTAGATTCTTCTGTTAGCATAAATACAGAATCACCTATTTTGAGATCTGCATGCATAATAGTCTTACCATCAGGTCCGTGCATACGAAAACGCTCTTCAGCACCAAACGCTTTTTTGTAAAATTCTATTGCCCTAGCTGCGTTTTTCACAACTAGATAAGGGTTAATTGAATGATAGCCTTCGGGGATCGTCTTTGCACTTTCACTCATTATTATATAACTACCATGATAAGTTTTATAAGTTACGATAAAACTTTGTTTGGTTATCAGCACTCTAGATTTTCATTTGTTAAGGGCTAATCCAAGAGGGGGCCCTTAAACTTGCCAACTACACGGAGCCCTAAGTTATTTTGTTCGCTAAATCTCCAATCATCAGGAGTGAAGATAGATACAAATAATTCAGTCTTTTTGTTCACAGATTGGTTCAATTTTGGTCTACCAAGGTCACTTTTAATACAAATTATCAGAAGATCTTAATCCTGAAGACAACAGAAGAAGACGACGTCGTTTACGAGACTTCTAAATCTAAAGAGTTCCAGTCTAGACTCCTCTTGTTCGGTAAATTATTTCACCCGATTCAATACCGCAAAAAATTATCTCTTCTATCTGCTTCTTCGTTTAGTCATCCTGATTGGGCAATAGATTCTCTGAGAATACGAAATCATGACCCATTAAACCTACTAGAAATAAGGGCAGTTGATTAAAATTAAGCATATATTTACAGTCTAATATTGGGTTTAGTCTTATATCAGAACGTATTCCAATTGATATGTCCGATTTTCTAAATGCAGGATTATCATTCTCTGAGTCGCCAAAATACATTGTATTTACTCCTCCAATCCTTTCCTCTAAATGTGAAAGAATATTATCAAATGCCAAACCCTTGTTACATTCTACTGCATATACATCTAGAAATGGATGGCTAGAATATGTCTGTATAAATGGTCTGTTTTTCGAAGATGTATTTGGTGCCAGGTTTACATTAATACTTCTTTGAATCATTTCTCTGATGCTAGGCTCTACATTATCTTTGAATGATTGCCAATCCTCTAAATGCCTATAATCAATAGTTAATCCAATCAGGATTTCCCTATTAGAGATATACTTTTCTTCTATTATTATATCCTTATAATTATGAGTCTGAAGAATTTCCACTATATTATGTAACAATTTTGAATTATCCATCAGGTAATGGCCGCTTGTAATTAGACGCTGATATCTTATACAATTAGAGTTGTCAATTTCGTTATTGTTTTTGTAATGAGGGTTGTGAATAATAGTTTCTATTCCAAGAACACACGATAAAATATTTGCAAACTTTGTTTTTTTATGAAGAAATACAAAGTCTTTGCTAGATATTATACATACAGGTATGCGCTTGGATATATGAAACAATATTTGTTCTAAATCCTTTGGTATTGTGCCTACAAGACCGATGCCACCTCTTACTGAAGTTGTTGAACATAGCGTTCCATCATAATCTGATAAAATAGCATCTATCTGCTTCCTTTTCATTCGAGATCATCTACATGCCAGTTGGTTTTAAATTAATGATATTTGCACACGTCGCCTAATATACCATCCATTCATTTTAGCTTAACTTCAATGGCTGAATATTAAATCTGAAAGAAAGTGGTATTGGATTTAAATGGTAATGTTATCACTGAGCCAGCTAAGGATAAATAAAAAAGGATAAAGATAAAGGTAAAACAAGTAAGTAAAGAAGTAAATCCTGACCTCTTCTTGTTTCTTTTTTTAAATAAACAGATTCAGTATTTTTCTGAAGTCTTATATCATAATCAAATGAAAAAACAGTGTAATTGTTGCTGTATTTGAAACTAGGGAGTCAGGTTTTTAAAGAAATACTCGCCAACTCTATTATGATTAATAATAATAATAATAACAGCAACAATGAAAAATGGTTAGAACAACAATCTTCCAATAACTCTCTTTCTTTTTGTTTTTAGATAAACTATTATACAGAGAATGAATTAGTAGCCGCATTAGCTAGTCAATCAAGTTCTTGTAAAATTTCACAAAAAACGCTTGTTGCTACTAACTAGCCAACTAACCAACTGACCAAACACCCATTACCATGTTATACCTAATATAAACAACAATAATAGCTATTCACCATTGTATTGCAACGATTGAAGGGCTAAGTAAGAAGAGT
>DASTUU010000389.1:0-2574 GCA_035759485.1 Nitrososphaeraceae archaeon | reverse complement strand
ATACTATTCTTGCCCTTGAACTCTTAAGCGTATCAGAAACTACAGAAACTCTTGTGTACCTTAGCCTTCCAAACCTATCTTTAACAATTTCTGCATTTAGTTCGATTACTGGCTATCAACGTACACTGTACGTTCAATATTTAAAGGGTGAAGAGATTGAAGAAATCTATCAAATACACTAAACTCTAGTGCACCCATCCATATACCTATTAATGATCCGTCTTTGTCAGAATGTATTGGGACTGCAATAACTGATACTCTCTTTCCTGTAGCCTTAGATATGATCATATTTCCAAGGAATGCATCGTTTGTTTCAATTGCTCCTTTATAGTAGTCTCTAAATGCAAAATTATTTTGTGTAAGATTAAGTTGACGCCAGTAGGGTTCTTGCATGTACATATCTCCATTGGGAAGAAGGAAAGATATTCCATCAAAATCATCATCAGCTTTCAAAATAGCATTTGCAATATTTCTTTTCTCAACATCTACATCATTTGCAACACCATATAGACTACTATTGATTTTGTCAGCATACTGAGCACTACCTACTTGTGGTGACATACTTGTTATCTTGAGATGTGCTGCTGAATTATTTAGACTGTGACCTAAGCTATTAGCCAAAACTTTTACAATTGTAACTTTATCAGCTATCGACTGATTTTGAAGGTTTATGGTATTGTCATTATTTTGGGCGTCTGCATTAGGCAAATGAAGGACATATGGGCTTATTGATAGGAATGGTAGAGTTAAACCTATTATGCCAAGCATTACGGAGCACTTTCTGCTCTTCCCTATCCTCTTGAGCCCGGAGATATTCAACATGATTTTTACTGTAGAGATTGTACTCTATTAAGGATTATTCTTGGGCGTGGTTCCTCGTGATAGAACTCCATGATAAGGAGCAAAGCAAGCTGATTGATTTTTTGGAATAAAGAAATCATTACACTTTCTTCCCTAAAATTGCTTGTCTATATTGACAAGAGACAATCAAAATGGCGAAGCATGTGCCACCGTGCCAATATCTTGTATTATTATGAATAAAAAAGAAATTTAGGGTTATCCTGCTCTACCCAATTCGATCGTTTCTTATAGTCTCACGGCATAATAGATTGACTGCCCGCTGTTCGATTCATTATTAGTTGCGCAGTATGCGCTCTTAACATATCAGCAACAATTTCTACACCTAGAGTATACTTTAGAGTTTCTTGTGCATCCATAGTTTGTATCTGGTCAGCTATAGCTGCAAGCAGCGGATGATTTGACCTTATCTCATCTCTTATTTGATCCATGCTTTCATGCTCTGGCACTACATGTATTGTAGTGTTTTTCTGCGCCGCCATCCCTGTCATATTGGCTCCGCCCTGTGCGTATGCCGCCATGGAATTGAAAGAGATTGCTGCTAACAAGAACATTGCTGTTGCTGTAACCATTGTGATATATCTTTTCATTAGAGAAATAGAAGAGATACAAGTTTATAATGTAACTTATCAATAGTAATTTACCATTCGTTCATTATTTAGTTATTAGGATTGATGAGCCTTCTCTATACCTACCTATCTCTTCAAGTATGTGTATAGAGCAGACTAGGAAAGGATCAGGAAGCTAGCAAGAATCATTAGAGTTTTTGCTGCTGTTTATTTTAGTACAGACAATTTACCAGAACTTGGTAAAATAGTCAGAGGTTTGTAAAAGAAATGCAAAAAAGGTTGTGACTCCCCTAGCTGTTGCTCAAGGAATCTTTCTTTGGTCTAGTCTATTTCTACGTCAACAGGTAAAATGATAAAAAGTTTGTAAATGAAGTATAACAAGAAAAGTAGTGGTCCCCCGAGTTATTGCCCATGATCATAATATTGTCAGTGGTGATTATTTGATTAATAGTCAAATAAATAATAGTAATCCTATTGTTGCTAAATCGCTCAAAGCAGGCTCAGTTATTTCGCCGAAAAATAACAAAAGAATAATATTGCATCCTGAGAAGCAACGACAAAACCAAGATAGGACCAGGAAGCTAGCAGAGTTAGCTAGGATTATAATGCAAATTTCACAACCCAGAGAAGATAAAGGCTGATGTTAGTTATTTATTTCGCTTATATCTTGCAATATTAATTTCCTAAGCCTTGTTCTGAATGAGAAGCTCAACTTTTCCCTATGGCTGACAAACTGGATCGAATGCTGCTATGTTATAATCTTCTACATTATTGCAGCTATAGAAAATAGAGCAGATATCATGACCATTATGGTAATTGTTGCTTTTAGGCGGTGATTAAACATAGATCTTCTTTCCCACAGAAAATATTACAGTGCAAAGAGAAAATATAAATGAAATTCCTGATCCAAGAAATATTGTTTATTTGAGAATATTGAAAGGAATTCAATAAATTTTGAATATGGCTAAAGGGCATCAACCTTGATGTTAATGTTCTTACTGTACTACTAATCTACTCTAACTGAATTTCTACTACTATCACCTTCATTCATAAATATTGCTAAGAGAGTGAAAGGTATTGTTATAACAGACGTTATTATAAGCAGTGTGCGAACAGAGGTTGGATCAATAGGCAGACCCCACATTGG
>DASTUU010000388.1:0-4130 GCA_035759485.1 Nitrososphaeraceae archaeon | reverse complement strand
TAAGGATTAGGAAATGAATGTCAACGAGATGGTAAAGCAGATAAGGGATCGAGTGGTGGCTTATGGAGAGGCTATCAAAGACAAGCAATACACAATAGATGACATGGTTGAATCATACAGAAATGGGTTATATGAGGGTATAAGGTTAGGGCTGGAAATGAGGATGAGGATGTTCAAGAAATGACTAGAAAGCGCGTACCCGTTGTCAGAGATATATTCCAAACATTACTATATTATTCCTAATCTACACAAGGTTCAACATTAAGCTAGCTTAATCCTATTCACATCCCTGTCTCAGATTGAAAAACAATATAATGGCACATCACTAGAAATGCTCTCATGGAAAGGATTTCGGAAATCCTTATACAAATTGAAGGGAACAGGAGTTAGAGGTATAAGAAATGGAAGTTTTCACACCCACATGTCCTGCAGTATTTTCCGCCAGCTGTATAATGTGTTAGTTAATTTATCTGTCTACTTATCATCCGAAAAAGGGGTCTATATTTTGTACAAATAATATCTGCCGATAAGGCAATTACTAGTCTGAAATAGACTTTGTTATATTATTGTAGTGTGATAGAGAAAGAAATAGAAATCTATGGACCTCCGAAGATTCTACCTAGTTGTTCCAATGGCCTCCCTTGTTGAGTTTCATTTCCTCCTGTTTGATTTGTTTGATTTCCCATCATTCCACCAGTCTCGTTAGTGGCAGTAGTCATATTTGTCATGTTTTGTTGTGCGAAGGAAAGGCTAACAAAAAATCCTATTGAAGCTAACAAGGATAGTGCTATTGCAGAAGACACCGTTAATAAAGTTCTTGTTGACATCAAAAACCAAACTGAATATGTGATATAAAAATCTTCTAAGAATGAATAACAGTCTGTAACCGTAAATAGTTAGTTCAGTTCAAAGTAACAGAGGAGAGTAGATGAGGGCATAAAGGCACATTAAGTGTCCTTAACCACTTTATCTATCTCTAGGGACAAGTTATACGTGGACTACCTTTTGGAGATACACATGTATCTATCCCACCTAGGGGACGATCATCAGGATGATCAGTAGCTGTTGAGGTACTTATTGCGTTCACAAGAAATGCTCCACCTTTTAGAACATCCTTCATAGAGTGATCTACACCCACGTAGATTCCTTCTTCTGGAAATACAGACTCAATCACTGAGGCTGCACCTGCCGGTATCAACCATGTTTCATCCAACCTCAATTCCTGATCTAATTTACCTCCGCCCGTCCCACCAGCGCCGCTAAAACCCTCGTATACATCAATCATGCCAGAGATGAAGTGAAAATCAACATCGTCGTTGGGACCCGGGTTGATAATATACCATCTTGTCAGCTCACCTGGTTTGACTTTGAAGAGTTGTGCATTAGGTCCTGTAAGAGTAATTGGAGGTGTCACACCTATTTTTTCTACATATTTGTGACTCATGCCATTTGTTAGGATCACATCTGGATTGTCAGCCTTGAACTTGTTAATGTCAAATGAACCTGTTGTACCTCCTATTATAGAATTGCTGTAGATTTCGCCAAATACCAGATAGAACTCTTTTGCCTTTTCTTCTTGGTGTGGATGTACCACAATACCACCATACATTCCACTAGCAATATGTTCCCACACACCATTGAGAGCATCACCCGTGCAATGATACATGAAAACACCTGGAATATCAGCTGTTAGTTTGAATGTCTTTGATTCGCCAGGTGCTATAGGACCAGATACCGCCTGGCTGTCACCATATCCGGCGTGAAAGTCCATGCTGTGTATGATAGCGCCTTCATTCCGTACTGTGATTACTAAGGTATCGCACTGATCGACTGATATAACAGGACCAGGGATCGTATGGTTCCAAGTCATTGCCATATATTTTAATCCCGGAGGCGAAGGTCCGAGGGGGAAATTGTATATATATGCATTTTCATTCCCCGGAGGAATAATCTGTACAGGAGTCTCACCCGCAATCAATAGAACATGTTTGGTCTCGCATGGCATGTGGTTGGCCTGAGCGTTGAAGGAAGAACGCCCTGTAAAAACAGGGATAAGAAAAAGGCCTACAATCAATATACCAGCAGCTATCCCTGTGACGACAAAGATCCTGTTCAAATATACTATACAAATGTGTTATTAGATTATTATGTATTTATTGGTTTCCACATGAGGGAATTTCTGCCTTCATTTTTCTTTATTTTGCTATAATTGATGCTCTAAGTCATACTCTGATATGAACCATACTACCCCTACTTACCTTATTATGGTAATAGCGACAGTCCAGAAACTAACATTTTTTACTTTTTACACATTGATATATTATGACCTTTCAAAAACCTATCACTATATAGAATTAAGTTACAGGTTTACTTTGCAAGACAAAGTAATTCTGCTTAGTTTGTTTTAGATATATTACAACTTATTCAATACCGGTTCTAATCATCACAAGTTTGTCTGCTCCAGATTCTGCTCCCCATATCTCACCTGGCTGACCCAGAATTTGACGTACATTGGCCTCAGGGCTAGGCAATGAAAACGTACTGAAGGTTTCTTGCGTTGGATCAAATCGTACCATGGCATTCGCTCCAAAATCACTCAACCAAACCATATCCTTATCGTCTACATAAACTGCGTAGGGCATTGGATTGTTGCCGGGTAGACGCCACTCCTTCCATTTTTGTGTTGCCGGATCATACACAGCAACCTGTCCTACATTCCACTCACTTACCCAAATCTGGCCCTGAGAGTCAGGCCAAACTCGTCGTGCTCCCTGATCAGCAGTTGGAGGCTCTAGCATAGTAGCAGCACCGGTTTTTAAATCAATACGAGCGATATAGCTTCCAGCTAATGACGCATAATAAACTGAACCATCAGGGGCAGTAGAGATACCATAAGGTCCTTGACCACGTGGCGCATCAAAGATCTCCACCTGTCCCACTGCAGGATCCAGTCTACCATAAATCCCACTTTGACCGGTAAACCACAGGGTTCCACTCTTGTCAAAAGTAGCTGTGTTAAGGTTAGCATAGCCAGTATCCTCTGGTAAAGGAAATACTCTGACTTCCCCAGTCTGTGGATCAACCCGTACAATTGCATTCAAGCCGCCGTCGGTAATCCAGGGTGCTCCATCAGGCCCTACAATTACGCCATGGGGGGCAGAGCCTAGACCAAGGGCAATATGATGTGTCTGGTTAGTAGATGTATCAAGCCGGCCTAATTCACCAGATCCTTGAGCTGTATACCACACGATTCCATTAGCAGCAGGTGCTACATCGTGGGGGTGAGAGCCATTTGGAACAGGGAATTCTTGCAACAAAGGTCCTGATGATTGAGACGCTGTTGCTCTTGATGTATTTACTTGAGATTCGTCTGGCCGCTGGGCTATTGCTGATTCATTACTAAAAACAGTAGCTACATACGAGGTCCTTGATATTGTAGTGGTATTAGTATTAGTAGTCAAGGCTGTATCATAAGTAGAGATAACTGCAGCTAATAATATGATAGTTATTCTATAATAATAAGAGAAGCCCATCTTATGAACCGACCAGGTCATTAGTTGATCATTATAGTATTTCATATTATCTGAAGACGCCGATATGAGTTACAAAATCCAACAGCTAGCGTTTATAAGATTGGCATTTCCTGTTTGATTATCCCACTTCTAAGTAATCTTTTATCCAATATAAGATTGAGTCGTCTTGTCGAAATTCTTAATAATCTCAAACTTCCACTCAAAACTATTATCATGAAAAAGACCTAACTCTGGAAATAAATCCCAAGGCTGGTATCTTGTCATCTTTGTAGCTATGTGATCTTCTCCCACTAGGAAACTAAGCAAATTATAAGTCATGTTTCTGACTTGTATCTCGTCTATAACACCAAGACTATGTAGATACTCGTGTGCTAGTACCATAAATAAAAATGAATTATATTCCTCGTTAGACTTGTGCATTCTTATTATATCTAAGACCCTTTTGTTTACAATAATTAAATTAGAGCCAAGAACATGATATGCTCCAAGCTTAGTTGGCAATCCTTGAAGTATCAAACTTAATCCAGCTCTATGCATCTTAAATTTAGCTTCAATTGTAGATTTTACTAATTCAAATGCCTCGTTGAAATCCGTTAG
>DASTUU010000387.1:0-1896 GCA_035759485.1 Nitrososphaeraceae archaeon | reverse complement strand
CGCAAATCAAGTCCTAATGGTAGGATAACATAAAGCAAAAGATGATTATCATATTGTTCTTCATTTCCTTCAGAAAATGAACGTCGCCTCAGATCATTTATCTGTATACGTATAGCAAGAGTACCAGCTGTTTTTTATTGTACTATTTATTTCCATAATTAGCGGAGGTTGGGGTGGAGGCACGGTAAAATTAACAGATGATAATGAGGATGAGGCAGAAGGAAGCGGTATGCTTGCGAATGAAATTCATCACTCTGTAGAGCAAAAAAAACAACAACAACAAAAAGAGGAAGATCCTCCTCTATTGAATATGAATAATGAGAAGTTTTTCGCAATTGTTACCATACATGATGTGGCTCCAGAATATTCTCAGAAGATATTCAGAGTAGCAGACGAGCTTGAGAAACTAGGCATCCATTACAATTTAGCGATAATTCCTCATCTCAAGAGGAGAAAAGATAATCTCATTAGCAGGAACTCAGAATTTGTAAGGAATGTACTTGAATATGGACAAGAGATCGCATTACATGGGAATTACCACGAGACAAATGACAGCAAGATTGAAGACTTTCATACCTTTTCGACAGAGGAAGCTAGAAGGCATCTACAGAATGCTATTGATATACTTAAGGAGGCGGGAATGAACACTACTGTTTTTGTACCCCCTACTTGGGCGATAAACAAGCCTACAATAGATGACCTAATTCAGCTAGGGTTTAAACTAGTAGAAGGAAAGGAAGAGATATTGATCATAGAAGGCAAAAAGACAAGGAGTTTCCATGCTGGAGTCCTGAATTGGGATCAATCTGGATCTCCCGAGAAAAATAAAGAATACCTTACAAAGAATAAGCAGCTGTATAGGCTGGAAGTTGAACAAAAAAGATCAAGGCTAGTCAGGATAGCGATACATCCCAGAGATCCAGAAGAAGCGCTACAGGATCAGATTGAAATGATTCAAGGTTTAAAGGACATGAATTACAGTTTTCTTAGTTATGGCGAAATGATAAGAGTTAAGGGAGGAGAAGTAAGAGATCATGAAGGAAGAGGAAAACAACTATTACCACAGAATTTGAAGTTCCTCTGATTGATCTCAATGTAGTTGGAATATTGAAGAAGCTCGATGACAGAGACAATATGGATTTAAGCTTCCCTTTGTTTTAAGATCTGCTATGTGACAAGGATGGCAGTCCACCTAAAGTCAAATTAACTAGAAGTCTGAAGTTGTTTGAGAATTAGCTAGCTCATGGTGCAGACTCAAGGTGTCTAAACTCCTCAAATACTCATAAACTATGTCTTCCCTGATCACTTTTCGAAATGACTTTTTGTGCTCTTAGAAGCTGGAAATATGAACAAAAGAAATGACATATGACGTTTATGTTAGACAACATTGGGACATCGTCACTGTTATTGGACCAGTCTATGATAAATAAAGTCAGCTAACAATTCTCGGCCCTAGTCACTTGTAGTTCCATGAACAGCCATCCTTTTTGTTATCGAGATTATGATAACGACAGCGTGTTAATGTCAGTAACTCTCCTACTGGTAGGTTATCGTGTACGATGCTGAAGTAACTATCTTCTCATTATATATAGCGCCCTTTGGTTCGGCTGTCCGAAGCCTAGGGCACTTATTGTAAGAAGGGCTACCAAAGTCCTCAACAGCCTCCGCATCAACAGTCATAAGTCAAATTTGTTGTCAGACTTACGATCGTTATTATTAGTCAAAAGAAACGAAAAGAAAAAAAGATTGATTTACTTACTTATTTGACCCAGCTGCTCCTTGCTCGTACTGGTCGCCCGTTTCAGATGCGCCTGCGGTTCCTTTTGCCATTCCTTTGCTTCTTGCTATCTCACGAGCCTCTTCGGGGTTTGTCCCTGTCTGACCTGATTCAGTAAT
>DASTUU010000386.1:0-4844 GCA_035759485.1 Nitrososphaeraceae archaeon | reverse complement strand
GGAATACTTTATGGCATTATACTATGGATTCTTACATTAGTACCCATTCATAGGCCAATTACGGGCTTCCCACCATGGAATCATCCTTTGGGGCATTTACCAGCATTAGCAAGCCTTAGCGGGCATATCGTGTACGGCCTTTTTCTTGGCATCTTAACTTCTTTTCTTATCATATCATCGTAATAATAGGTAACTTCAGAAGACTTAATAATAAATAAAACCCAACGGTTTTATAAAACCTATTACATATTCTAAATAATGAGACAAAAGTCCGCCTAAAAGTTCTTTATAATACCGGGGCTGTGAAATATGTAGACCATATTCCTGTATATAGTCATCTTATTCAACTAGCAACTTGCTGGCTATGTCTTTTACGACAATGGATTTTACGTTCACAAACTCTCTGATACCAAATTCAGACAATTCCCTACCTATTCCAGAAGATTTGATGCCACCAAATGGAAGTCTTGGATCCGATTTCACCATTTCATTGACAGATACAATACCACTTTGTATTTGTCTTCCCAAACGTGTACCCCTTTCAATATTATTAGTCCATATGCTTGATCCTAATCCAAACTCGGAGTTGTTAGCTTCTGCCACAGCCTCCTTCTCGTTATTAACTACAATGATGGGTGCCGCAGGACCAAATACTTCTTCTCTTACAATTTTCATATCATGTTTGACATTGCTTACTACTGTTGGCTCAAAGAAATAGCCTTCACCCTCTATAGAATTTCCGCCAGTAAGGATATTTGCGCCCTTGTTTTTGGCGTCTCGTACTTGTACTGACAATGCTTGCCTCTGACCTTCCCGGACAAGAGGGCCGACAGTAGTTTTGGAATTCATTGGATCTCCTACAACTTCGGCCTCGGTATTTTCTACAAAAAGCTTTGTAAATTTATCAGCGACCTCTTTTACAACTATAAACCTTTTTGCCGCAATGCAGCTTTGACCTGTATTTAGCAATCGTGACTGGGCTGCCATATAGGCTGTCTGATTGAGATCGGCATCTTCTAGCACTATGAATGGATCGCTGCCTCCTAGTTCTAAAACGAATTTCTTGAGATTCTTAGATGCAAGCTCTGCAACTCTCTTTCCAGTATTAATGCTCCCAGTGACAGAAATAGCGTCAATATCCGACTGTATGAGGGTCTCACCTACAGTTGAATTACCTATAACACATTGGAACACGTTTTCTGGGAATCCTGCGCTCGTAAATGCATCTTCAAGTTTGAGGGCAGAGCCCAAACAAACACTTGAATGTTTTAATACTTCTACATTGCCCGCGGTCAAGGCAGGAACCGCAAAACGCATAGCTTGCCAGAACGGGAAATTCCAAGGCATTATCCCTGCCACTACTCCTAATGGCTCAAAGGATACAAAGCTCTTACGGAATTCGGTTGGAATTAATTCATCATGCAAAAAGGACTCGGCAGTTTCGGAATAATAATCGCAAAGCCAAGCGCATTTTTCGACTTCCGCCATTGCCTGGCGAATTGGCTTGCCCATCTCCTCAGTAATTATCTTCGCATAGTCATCCTTGTTCTTCCTCATGACCCTTCCCAGATTTCTAGTCAGGCTGCATCTTTCTCCGATCTCGAGATTTTTCCAGCTCTCCAAGGCTGCTCTTGCTTTTGTGACCTTACCATGAATTTGATCGGTAGTCATATTCTCGTATTTGGCTATAGGTTTCCCAGTCGCGGGATTAACCGTCTCAATAACGATAGAAGTCATAATTTTTCCTTTAATTTCTTACGAATACTAATATAAATGAAGACTAAACTTGTATGCCATTTTGTTGGTATATCCCGCGGGCAGGATTTGCTCCAAAACAGCTAGATCAACTGTTATGTTTGAGCCTGCGACTCTTCGGTTACCGCTACACGTTGTATGCCCAATAGGCTGCTTCTCGTGGTCAGCTTCTATTTATTTAGCCAACATCTACAGCCGAAAGCTCTACCAGGCTGAGCTACCGCGGGACAACTCTCGCTGCAACATTCATGGTATATAATTGTCACTTAATTATCATATCATTCTTCAGACCCAAGTGAAATTTCAACTACCATGTCAATTTCTGTGCAACTGTCCAAAGGAAGACTATTTGCTCCCACAGCAATTCTAGCATGTTTACCCGCATCACCAAAAATTTGTACAATAAAATCTGATGCACCATTCATGACGGTAGCGTGGTCCACAAATGAAGAATCACAATTAACGAAGCCAGATAGCTTGACAAATTTTTTTATTTTATCCAAGTTTCCCAGAGCATTTTTTAGTTGAATCAGGCCATTAATCACACAAAGCTCCGCTGCCCTCTTTGCATCCTCGATAGTCGTCTCTTTCCCTACCTTTCCCTTATATTTCACTTCAGCTGGCTGTTTGTTGTGATCTATTGCAATCTGACCTGAAACAAATGCAAGATTGCCCGCTATAACGACAGGGGAATAAGAACCGATAGGTATTAATCTCGTGGAAAGATTAACTCCGTGAGAGGACAATTTCTCTTCTATCATTTGCTTCACTAGCGCATTCTATTATAAAAAATGCTACCCAAGCTTAGCCTGCCCAGCATGGGGAAGTGAAACGACATGAGATCATTATGTTTAGATACGTCTTGATATTATGTGATAACGAATTTTGGGGATGGAGAATGTTTATTTTTTATTTGTTGCCGAAAGAGAGATAGGATGATAAGAATAAGTCAGCCATAGTCAACAGTTTTTACAGCTATAGATGTCAAAGTTGTTTAACCAGACGTATATTGGCCAGGAAGCTTTGACAAGTAATGGTTGAAATCCTATGTCGTATTCTCTTAAATGGTAGTAGCTTTTTGTTACAAAAATAGCTTGAATAAATGTGCTTTTTTCTTAAAACAATTTTTAGGGTCCTAGAATGACAAATAAAACATTAATTTTATATCGGTATTTTGTAAAGTAAGGTTCCATGAAACATCCTAAAAGACAATCAAATGGTGGCGCAGAGTATAGAGGCGCTCCTCAGAATGGAACGGTAACCTCAATGATAGGCAAGGATACAGTTTCCTTAACATTCAATATCGATGTAGCAACCGCATTGAACTTTGGTCACAAGGAACCTTTAAGATACGAAGTTACAGGCGACCGTCTGATTATCAGAAAGGTCTCCACATAGAACCGTATTATAGTTAAATCCCTTATTTTCAAGGGAATTGATATCCAATGAACAAGTTGGTTGACTTCTTTAATGCTATGGGGCTCTGGCGATAACTATTTTTCTTTTTCTTTTTCTTTTTCTAGGACTGTGATTTTACTCGCAGCACGTTTGGACCGCGTTTTTATTGCGCTAACTCATTTTGAGACCTCTGACGTCTCTAGGACTCTTGGAAAGGTTCTTAGAACCTGGGCATAGTATGAGACGGGATAATGTATACTTATTACATAAAGCCCTTGCAATACCAGGCATGTATATACACATAACTTCATGATCTTATTGCTAGTGCTAGCTAATGCTACTATTAGCTATATTTAGGAAGATATCTACATCATTGTCTTTAGAATTTTCCATGGTCGGGCCAACCGACTTAACAAGTATATCTCTGACTTGAAGATTATATATAAGAAGATTCACAACGGATGTATCTATTTTTTCGCTGGAACACAATTTTCCGTTGTTTCAGATACAGACCCGTCTTGTATATGATTCTGACGGCATTGACAACATAATGTTTGCCCCGCCAGAATTTCTAAGCGAAATAAAGGGAATTTTTCTCGAATATTGAATATATCCTGTAGGCTGTGTATATATTGATTCCTAGTTGGGATTGTCTCAATAGAACTTGCCATCTAACCTAATCCATGGCCAGATCTGATCGATTGTAGATGAGATGAGATGAGATTATAGAGCTTTGCTACTGTTTCTACTCTGTTACTAATCGCTAGCCTTAATATGCTGGAAGTGTTATTTAAGCAACACCTGCTATGGCTCTATTAAGAAAGATTGCCTGGATTATTCGAAATTTGTTTTCAAAGAGAAGAACAAAAATAGAAAGATAACAATTAACATTTAGTATCTATCCTCATAAGTTGTTATTTTTATGAAAGGAATATTGATAATAATAATATCACAATAATTTTAGCTAATGGAATTACATTACAATCGATGACTTAAACGAGGAAAAAGTGGAATTATAGATAAAATAGTTATAACTATCGCATCAAACTAAGTAAATAAACCATAAAAGGTGATTATAATATATTTTATTGTTAAGGACCGGAAATGATAAAGCAACAAAAAATAGACATAGCTGAAGAATCAACAACAAAATCAATAACAGAAAAGAATAAAATAGTAACCAGAAAATGGAGAAAAAGAGCAAGATAATGCGTCCGGAATAGAACCAGAAGAGCTCACAGAATAGTCTGAACAATTACAATACCACCAATAGTATTTACTCTGCCGACACTGTCCACGTTTACAAAGCATCAAGTTGGCCACAATTGAGAACGCTATATAAAACAGTAAAAGCTGTGGGTATTAGGGCATCATTAACTCGTAGAAGAATCTATTCCATGTATTATAGGTTAGTTGAAACTTTTTGCATTATTTCATATTCATAACCATATCGTTACCTTTTGTATCCATCTGCATATTATTATCATGGTTAGTATTCCCCATGTCTATTTCTATTTCCATATTCATGCTCTTATCCATATCCATGTCTGTCATGGTTATGTCTCCGGTTGGAACCTCTATTATACCAATTAATGCTAAGACTCCTAAAATTACAAAACCAGCACCAGCACTTCTAGCAATCCATCTGCCTCCTTTTATCCACACCTTCTCTCCAAATATTATGGCCGCAA
>DASTUU010000385.1:0-2333 GCA_035759485.1 Nitrososphaeraceae archaeon | reverse complement strand
GGGAATATTAGACACTTGTTATAGTAGGGATTCAGATACAAACAGTTGGATTCCAAATCCTACTCTACCTATGCTATCTGATTTAGCAGATTTCTGCGAAGAGAAAATGCAATCCTTAGCTGACTTTCTTGCAGAGTTTGTAGATGACGAAGATGGAAAAATGTATGCGGAATATATAGAGAGTAAATCAGAAGCTATAAAATCAGAACCTATGGCAAGTAGAGTAGAACCCTAGTGACAGTTAGGACATTGGATGTAAAAACTACCTCAACGTTGCTTGGCTTGAATATTTGCACTTATGGTCTAACCCCTTTACTAGCTGTTTGTAGTCACTGAAACTAATATCTCCCCTGTTTGCTGCTCCAACATTTCGAGACGTCGTTCCAATAAACTATTTCAATTCCTCATTATGGGTACACCCAAAATACGTAAGAAGAGACAAAAAGTCCTGCAATCCGGCCAAGGTGTCCCACAAATCCGGACTGCAAGGACCATACTACATTTGGCAACCGCTTATAGACCAAAAAGCAGTAAACGACAGATGGCTTTCATGGAGATAAGGGTTTAGTCACTTTTATAGACAATCTTTTTGCATAGAACACATAATATCACGTTGCAAACTGTGGTCTCATATCAACTAGAACGAATCCGTGTATCGGTGTCCTATCTTTTATTACATGAAGAAATGTCCTCATCGTTTTATCTAATAATATTGGAACTTTTAGTAACTCAATCTGAAGAACCCCCCATATATGATCAAAATCTACCTATCATCAAGTTAAATGAACAACAACACAATTTTGGCAATTGCATTACTAATACCGGGTACATTGTTAACCACAGTAGTAACAACAATAGTACCAGCTGCATACGCAGACAACGAGAATGAAGCAGAAGATGAATCAGCGGCTGCAATAGCTGACTGTGATCATAAAGACGTCGAGCGAGCTGGATTTGACTGTTTCGGGATTGCAGTCAACGATATTGAGGTAGACCTTGGGGATCCTGTAAGAACATTAACAGAGCTAGGCAGTTCACCCGAACAGGAAGCTACGCTCGCAGGACAGCCATAAACCAGAGACGTTTTGTTTCCTCGGGCAAGCTCTGGGGAGGCTCAACCTTTTTTTCTATACTTATTTTATAAACCTCTAACCATCTTCCCAAGTTTTTCTTTTACCATTACAGCGGTTTGACACCAAGAGGCTAATGTCAACCTTTGCCGCCTAGTGCCTTGCTGTCTCTTTCTATTGTAGACCGATATGATTGAAGTGGTGTCACATTCCACTTTATGCGGCTAAAAAATGGTAAACTTGCCAAGAACCGGCCTACTTCTTCATGAGAAGAAACATCAAGTATCAAAACTCCCGCTCTCTGACCGGCAAAGACTCCTCCAGTCTTTTTCTCATCCACCATATTTGAAAGGGCTTCAAGACTTGGACGAACCATTTGATCCCATAGTGTAGCATATTCTTGCAGAGATACAGTGGGGTCCTCTATCCATTCTCCTGTTATAAGATAAAGCATTGCAAAAATAAATACAAAGTTATATTAATATGTGACTTCTGAAAATTTTTTATAAACCTCTAACCAGCTTATCTTTCATTCTCACATAACTATTTAGGAAGAAATATCACCATAGTTTTATCTAAGATCATAGATCATAGATAGGTACATATTTCCTCGGGCAACAGCTTGGGGAACCAACCTTTTTGTTATACTTCCTTTACAAACCCTTTACCAGCTTACCCAACTCTGCAGCCACCGGTTAGCTAGCCAATTATATATGATTGCAAGTCCAAGTAGCTAAAACCTGCTGCTTGTAGCTGGTTTATAAAATCTGGGTTCCATCGTATCACGCTCAAGTTTTTTAAACGTCAATATTGACTACATAATTTCATTTTCAACCTTTAGAAGGAAATAACGAGATTGACAATAATGCAAAGTATGTTTTTCAGGTATAAGACGTAACAGTAGTAGATCTGTAGCTTACAGTACATACTGACTGCAACTATACGTACAAATTTTCGTTCGTTGTTTATGACAGACTGAGTTGGAAAAGGAGAAAAAAGAAAAGGAAGAAAATGGGCAGAAACGAAGATAGCACAACTCTTAGAAAAGATATAGCTCAAGGAAAGAAAAATAGTATAGCCACAAGACTAAAGAGGGTCATTGACTCTATAGGACCCGGAATAATAACAGGTGCTTCGGATGATGACCCCTCTGGGATAGCAACATATTCACAGGCTGTTGGGCTCAGTAATGCAGAATATATGTTGCGCGGTAGCCGCGAATTGACGTAATAAAGTAAACGGTTTACTTTTATCACACTGTCA
>DASTUU010000384.1:0-1882 GCA_035759485.1 Nitrososphaeraceae archaeon | reverse complement strand
TATGTTTCACTACCGCATTTATTATGCGTGCCTATCCTGCGAAATATGGCTTTTACCTCAATGAATTTGACCCTTACTTTGACTACCGAGCTACAAAATACATCGTAGATAATGGTCTTGAGGCTTATTTGAGATGGCACGACACAATGTCATGGTACCCCGAAGGCAGAAATGTGCCTGCAACTTCACAATCAGGACTCCATATAATTGCAGCCTACCTATATCAGATCTTTGGTGGCGGTATGACCCTGCTGGATTTTACGATTCTTTTTCCTGCCATTATAGGGTCACTTACAACAATAGTGATGTTTGCCCTAGTTAGGACAATAGCAGGCAATACTGCAGGGTTGTTTTCTGCGCTGCTATTTGCTTTTACTCCAGCTATCATCTCAAGGGGGAACTTGGGATGGTTCAAATCAGAACCTCTTGGATTATTCCTCGGTTTACTTTCAATCTATTTTCTCCTCTCAGCAATGAAGAACCGCCACGTTAAATTTACCTTAGTCAAGGCTATAGGAGCAGGCCTTCTCCTAGGGCTTGCAAATGCTTCATGGGGAGGGATTCAGTATTTCAGCATTCCCATTTCATTATTTTTTATATGTCTTCCCTTTTTTCAACGAGAAACTAAGATTCCGATGTATGTTGCAATCACTTTTACAATGGCTGCGTTACTAAGTGCAGGAGCATTTCCAAGACCAGGAATGTCATTTGTGTTTGGACTACCTGGAATTGCATTAGTGGGAGGAACCATATTCTTGATTATTGCGACTTTCTTGAAGAAGAAAAGTCGACAAGAGACAAGTTTGCGGAACATGCTATTTCTTTTGACTGCCTTTGTTGTAGCCTCGGCTGCGGTTTTGGCTTCAGGCAGTTATTACTCTTCGTCATTCAGATATCTCAATGCAATTAACCCGTTTCTTTCAGCAGTAAATCCCTTAACTGAATCAGTGGCAGAGCACTTTACACCAACGCTGGTCGACTATTTCACTCAATATTCAATATTATTGATATTCGCAGGATTTGGGGCATGGACGGCGTTCAGA
This sequence comes from Nitrososphaeraceae archaeon, assembly GCA_035759485.1. Classification (GTDB taxonomy): domain Archaea; phylum Thermoproteota; class Nitrososphaeria; order Nitrososphaerales; family Nitrososphaeraceae; genus TH5893. The sequence goes on along the minus strand of DASTUU010000384.1, from coordinate 839 downwards.
ACAAGGGATAAGATGTACATATTTGCATTAATTGTTGGTCTTAGCGGACTCTATGTAAGTGCTACATTTGCAAGGCTACTTGTTTATGCTTCTATTGGAGTTATTATCCTAGCGGGCATAGGTTTATATCAAACTACTAGAAGCGTCTTGGAATCTCGAGAATCAAATATTTCGGAAAAAACCGCACCATTACCTAAGGGCTCCAAAGCAAGAAAGAAACTGGAGAGCATGAAAGTGAAAAGCAAAAGGAGTACATTGGTAAAGGGGGGGTACATTATTGCTATTACATTTGTGCTTGCGATTCCAATGATATATCCACCAAATTCAAACTGGCTTAGTTTGGCGGATATTCCTCCGTCTATCGCAAATGGTGGCACAGGTTATCGATTGACTACAATGGATTGGCTCGATGCCCTGGAGTGGATTGAAAGAAATACACCAGAAAATTCAGTAATTGCTTCGTGGTGGGATTATGGATACTGGATTACGACTCTTGGAAACCGCACGAGTTTGGCTGACAACGCAACAATTAATCAGACACGTATAGCAGCACTGGCTAAGATGTTTATTGATGAGCAGGAAGGCGGAATAAAGATTGCACAAGATCTGAAGGCAGATTATATTTTGGTGTACTTGGTCGCGCAACGCTTTCCGGGACTTAATACCACGTCCTTTTACACCCTTGGAAATGGGGGAGATGAAAGTAAGAAGCAATGGTTTATGAGAATTGGCGGCTTTGACGAACGCAACTACCTGGAACAGGATGGGGTTACTCCTACTCCTAGATTCTGGAATTCCACTTTGCTTGGAAAATTGATTCCATTTACACCAGTTACTTA
>DASTUU010000383.1:0-4026 GCA_035759485.1 Nitrososphaeraceae archaeon | reverse complement strand
GCAGTTGCAACTGATAATGCAAGACCTACAATAAAAACAATATTAAATGCGGTAGGGCTAGGGTATTCGCCACTGGTACCTTCTACTTCAATGGTTACTAGGATCGAGGACATGATCACTGCTGCTATCACTGGGCCTATTGCTCCACCAATTATCCTCATATCACTAGTGGCAGCAGATGATATGCCAGTAGACTCTCGCGGAGTTAGGGCAATGATAATGTTAATCAATGTAATAGGTACAAGTGCAGCGCCTATACCAAATAGAAATAGTGACCCAGTAACCCCTGATGATGAAGAATGAAGCACGGTAATTAACAAGAATGAAGCAAATATTATCAGCATGCTAGGAACTAGTAATTTGGTGTTCAGGGAATGTCGCTTTGCTAACATCAATCCAAACACTGGTCCAAATATCAATACTGCCAATGAAAGAGGTAACTGTAGCAGGCCCGTCCCACTTGGATCCAGTCCTAGACCAGAACCTTCTGGAGCAGCACCGAGCTGAGGTATAGCAGTGATGAGGATATACTGCATGATACCAAACATTAGCATCGCAATATTGCCTGCAAATACCGCTGGTTGGAATAGTAATTTTAAGGGTACCAGAGGAGATTTGGCTCTCCTTTCCACTATTATGAAGATAATAAGTGACACAGCTCCGACTGCTAAAGGAATCACAAAACCTATAATATTGCTTGGAAGTGATCCGCTATTTGTTATCGCTACAAGGAATGATGCAAGTGAAACTGTCATTGTTATTATTCCTTTGATATCTAATGTTATCTTCTTCCTGGCAGATTTAGGTCTGGCTTCTGCTCCTCCAGATGTCTTATTCTTATCTTTGACTTGAACATCCTCTTGGACTATCTTAGTAGCTTCATCAACTGGAAGACTTCGCCAGCACAAGAATAACAGTATAGCTGCCATTGGAGCACACATAAAGAATATGGCTTGCCATCCTACGGTATCTACTAAAACTGGTCCTAAAACTACACCTATGGCCATGCCGCCAGAATACGCTGAAGTTATAACACTTTGACCTATTGAGAATTTTCCTTTTGGAAACTGATCCCTTACTACCTTTAATGCTATAGGAGTGTTTGCAATGGCAATTCCCTGAATTCCTCTAATAGCTAGTAAAGTGTAAATATCTTGAGAAAACCCTGCCATGGCAGTTCCTAGGGTATAAATTATCATCATCAACACTAACATTCTTCTTGCCCCAAATACATCACTAAATCTTCCAATGATTATAGTCATTACTGCTCCAGTAATCATGTATACAGACATAACCCATGATGCAAGTGATTGATCTACATCAAATTGATCAGCAATTACAGGAATGGCAGGCGACAATGACGTATGTAGGAAGAGGATTAATAGAGTAGTACCCGTTAGTATTATGGCTGATTTCCATGCAGCAAAAGATATCTCCTCAGACTTGGTCTTATCGAATGATGTTGTTGATATACCTGACTAGTATTATCAGATGGATATTAATCTTATGACAGTAACACAATTGCCTGACTATATTTGGAAATGTGTTGTAGATACTGATGTAATGATTGACTGAATGAAAGAATGAATGATTCGCTAGACACAAATTGTAATCATAATTTATAAGAGACAGCTTATACTCATTTTTCAGCGCATTTGGCAGAACCTACCGAAAATGCTGCTGAAGTTTTCCTTGAGCAGCTGATTGGCTACACATCTTTTGCTTTGGAAATTATTGTAGCCATAATTATTATAATAATTGTAGGAATTACAATAGCTGGTCTTGTTAGAATATTTCTTTCAAGTCTAAAGAAGAAAGAAGAAGGAGAACGACGGCCGACTCTTGTACACCAGCTAGTAACACGAATGCTGAGAGGCTTGCTAATAGCGCTTGATTTCTTGGTTGCTGCTGATATTTTAAAGACCATTTTGGTTCCGTCAGCAAATGAACTTGCAATACTTGTAATTGTCGTTGTGATAAGAATATTGCTAAACTGGTCACTATCCAAAGAGATAGAAGGTCAGCCAAGGTAAAGATGATAATGACGATTATGATGAGCTCAGTGGTTTTATAGGCCTTTCAAAATATAATATGAAAACAGAGTGGTATTATTAGAAGATTTTTACTCTTGCCATAAAGAAAAATTGTTTGGTCTGTTCCTCCAATATTTTCTCATATTTTTAAAAAGCTCAAGAAACCTTGCTTACTGTTTCTCTGTGTTTTGTGCGCTTTCACATCTGAGATTAGCTATAGAATCACTGTTCTATGGAGATCTAAACATTCGGCAGCCTAGGACAAAGTTTATACTCTTTGCTCCGTAAGGGATAATAGAAATAATGTCAGGAGGTTTTTTCCGCAACAGTTTCTATCCATTTTTCCCATGGCAGCAGGAGGAGCGGCATAAAAATAAGACCATAAAGTCCCAGTATGGACTAAATGGGAGTCAATCTGCTGAAAACAACGCAGAATCAATACTCAAGATGCGCCTTGCAAAAGGCGAGATCACGCCAGAAGCTTATTCTTCCTTACGAAAGTTGATAGCTAAATGAAAAATTAATACAAGAAGATGGTTTAATTAATAGGCAATGGTTTAGGAACGCCCGGAAACGTCATGCCTGCTTTTAGCTACCATCAGGACATATGAGGCCGTAACAGGAATAAGAAGTAAAAATGCAACAGAAAGAACTGGATTGTCTAACCCGCCGGACAACACAGTGCTAGCTATATATCTTATAAGTATAACTGTGATAGGAACAATAAGTGCAAAGTATGCAATTAGGTAGAGTCTCTTTGTAAATACACAAAGTTTGTGTTCCTGGCCAATGTACAGTCCAAAGACTACAAACGCCAATCCCATCATAAATACAATAATGGTCAGGTTTAGTTGGATGATACTTCCTTGCCTCGCTTGTTCCAAAAGCTCAATTATAGTATCAAGGCGGTTTTCTGTTTGGCTACTTATGTTCTCAAATGAACCTTGTCCAGAGTCTAATTGCTGGGCCCAAACCGCGTGATCCAACTTTGGAGTTAGCAAAAGCAGCAGTAAAGTAATCGTCGAAGTGATCGATAGCAAGCAAGGACTTGTTGAATGAACGACTAATAAATCTATTAGATCTCTGGTTTATTGATTACTGAGCCAAGTCAATTTTACTAGCTATCAGAAATTGTAACCTTGGCTGTTTGCGTCATTGTACTTACAGAGGGAATAATCATATCAAGATCGCAACTGGCATTGCTATAGGAAGTAGTGAGAGGTTTTTTTAGTTTTGGACAATTTAGAGTAATCGACTGGGCAGCAAGGAAAATGTAATAGTCACAGTAAAAGGTGTCATACTGCTCTCATAAATGCTGTTCTCTTGACATATAGTTTACGTATATGATGTAGTTAAAGTTGAAGATGAAACCTAGGAAATTGTACCCATCTTACACAAATCTACATCTGATGATGATTATTGGTGTCCTACTTTCTTTATCTTTGAGCCACACTTAAAACACTATTTCCTGTGTTCATTGCTGCACTTCATGCAATGGCATCTGATTAGTGAATCCCCATATTTTACTAGATACAGCCCAAATCAACCTTGTCCATTTATTTAGTATCATTATAAAGACAATAAGATTTCCTTACCGTCAAGGGAAAATTCCCAATGATTGCTTTTATGTACGCTCTTGCCCGCTATTTACGCAGTATTTTATGTTGTCTAACATTTTTTATTAGAAGTAATTATATAACTTGTATCCCTAGATTATACGTGGCATTATCTAAGAGAGATGAAAAAGAAAAAGAACAAAAATCGTTAGAACGAGCACAGAAAGAGGCTGAAATGATAGGTGAATTTGCTAAAGACGCTAGAAATAGAAGAGAGGCTAAGACTATAGCCAATCAATTAGAAGATGTAGTAGAGCAGAACGAAGAGAAGCAAGTAATTGAAAATGTACTAGACAAAACAAAAGATGAGATTAAAGTAGCAACTAGAGAAGCAGCAAAAGAGATACCCCAATATACACAAAGACTTGGCAACATAC
>DASTUU010000382.1:0-2067 GCA_035759485.1 Nitrososphaeraceae archaeon | reverse complement strand
GAACCCTAATCATATGAGTGCAGTAGAAGACTCACAGAAGATTGAAGCACTTGGTCCGATGGTGGAAGAGCTAGCTAGGGTATTTGAAGACACGACGACAATGATTCGCAAGGTACCCTACGAAGAACAAGTTGACCTTTTGATAGGATACAAGAAGCTGATAGAGGAGCAGATAAAAGTCATTGATTCTAGGATAGATATGTCCAAGCGATTGAAATAAGGCATTCTTCGAGTTATTCTACAAATACTTACATCAGATCTTATCATATCTGCTACGAAGTTGGTTAAGTATTGTTGTTGTGCGCCTGTGAGCATACTTTTCCTACCAAAAAAATACTTGATTTATTTCTGCCGTGATTCTACGTCGCTCTGCGAGCTATTCTGCGTTTATACCATTTATATATAAAATAACCAACACCAATTATAACAAGGACTACAATAAGCGGTCTGAGAAAGTATATCACTATGGCTGCCACTATTATGAGGACAACAATAACGACTATGTCCAGAATATTCAAAGGTCGTGCCATTTGCTCAGTTCTCTAAATTAATTAATCGTTCATCATAACCTATGAATATTTGCTACAGCAATTCCCTTTAATAGTTAGTAGAAACTCATCATAGGTCATAGTGATACTCTGATTGGTGATGATTCACAGAGCTGTTTCATCATAGACAAAAAATGAGAAATCATCTTCTGATGATATTCATGCTGGCTCTTTTGATTCTTGGCTTTTATCATTCATTTTTGCGGCTTTTTGTCTAAGATTTTCTTCAGGGCCGGTTGTCTCTGGATTTGGCTCTTTTTCTTCCAATCCTCGTACGATACCTTGTTCTTCCTGGGCTTCCTTGTTTTCTTTTGATTTATCATCATCTTGTATGCTATTGCTCACATGCGGCTATTGATGGAAAATAATGGGTATAAACATTTTAGATAACTTTTGTGATCAATGTACTTCAAAATATGAAGAATAATGCGCCCTTTTACCCTATAAACACAGAGATAATTGAGAGGTGGGGGGAAGACGATTAGGATCTGTAGGCGCTCCGTTTGATTTTGGCGTAGAATCGCCTTTTGATTATGAATACATTATAGATGGAAAGGTTTCAGGTGGAGGCTACATGAACCGTCATAGAAGGACTATCTTCAGTCGAATTGACCTTTTCGATCAGATGGTCAGAGACATTACAAAAATGGGAATTAACAAGCATACATCTGAATTAGAAAAAAAGAGTCCTAAATGCAATTGATATTTTTGGATTATCTGATGATGCTACTGCCTTAGAGATTAGATTTCTCCTTAGCGTAATAGCCCTTGAAGGATTACTTTTGTCAGAGGGTGATAAGGATTATCTCGGCTGGAAGCTCTCGGAGAAAGTTGCTTTCTTGGTAGCTGATGCACGCAAATGGAGAGTTGCACAAGAACGGCATGGTAGACCACATACTAATTAGGTCCAAGGAAGATAAGTCGTCATTAGACATTCATATTGAGCAACTTAGATATCCTTGATAACATAATATCATGCCTTCCTAACTTTGATTTCGTTTAATACTTCTTCCAAGTAGTTTTTCATTTCATCCTCACTAACTGATGGCTGAATTCCACTCTCCTCCTCTTCTATGGAGACACGTTTGCCTAACAGAAAACTTTAAAGCTGACTAGATCTTCTAACAGCAAAGAGTCTCTTTTTAGAACCATTATTGGTGCGAGAACCACCGAACATGCACTGATAATAGTTCTCTAGAGGGACTCACATGAACAAAAGGGTGAAATCTGAACTTGAACTTGGTAGACTGTCCTTATTCAAATCTGATCACGATTACTGATAATGTATATCTCAAAACCAGATTCTATTTAATATTGTTATATGAAGCCTAAATTTAATTTATTCATCTTGCATTGATTCTAGATAAACCAAATTTCATAAGATACATTTCTTCCTTAAATCCAGTGTAATTCCAGTAGTATTTGTTAACAACAGTCGATATAGCAAACCAAATAGCACTATTTACTATGATGGAAACAATAAAGCCATAATAATACGACATAATAATGCCAGTTATAG
>DASTUU010000381.1:0-2544 GCA_035759485.1 Nitrososphaeraceae archaeon | reverse complement strand
AAATGCTGCTTTTACTTCTTCATTTTCAGCTGCCTCTTTAGGTTGACCAGGGCCCCATACGTAATGATAGTGTTCTCCATCAGAATGACTGTGTTTCCCTATTACTTGTTGATTTCTTGGAAAGTCTGGATCAATTGGCATGGTTATCTGACAGTTATCAAGTTACATATTATATAAACTGTATGTGTTTTTGAGCTTATAGTGAGCTCGTTAGTAGACGCCCCCGAGGAGAGAGATCGTTTCAAGAATCAAACTTACTTGGGATATCCATGGTCTTAGCATAAACATCGCAGTTATGACAGTACATCATTACGAGAGATTTATTGCAATTGTACACACCTATAGACAGCATTAATTTACTCCCATATTTTCTTATAAATAGCGCTGGAAATAGGTAGGTAAACTTTTTTTTGGCATTTTGAGCTATCTTAAACATTTGACTGTATTTAGCTTTGAATAGTGCAGTGCATCTCACATATCAGAACCTGTGCATACTAAAGCCTGTAGTCTGGTATTTCTTCCATCACTATGTCGTCAGATGCTCTGGGTGAGTCACAGCTGCAAAAAAATTATAGAACAATATCCTATTATGACATATCATATTAATGGTTCAAATTTTTATAACGTGGATCATTATACGCCTTTCTCGAATAAGACATTTAATTCATCTCCCTCCAGCTTTGCTTTCGACAATTTCATACTTAACGTAGCACTTGGTAGGGGAACGATATTAACAATATATCCTACAGGGTTTTTCACTTTTATTTTAAGTTGATCTCCATAACGTTCCAAATCAAAGTCATCTTTTTCAGTAAACGGAACTTTGACTGTCATACGCATTGAATTCTCATCGCTTGCAAAATGGAAAGCTTTGCCGCAGTAGTATATTTTTGCAGGATCCTCATTACCGAAGATTAATTCTCCGTTCTGTCTTAACATCTCTAATCCTCTCAGTTCGGTACTATGAAGAAAGATTTCCTTCAATGGAAGGGGATAAAAATTAGCTCTCGCCTCTTCCACCTTTCTCTTTTGAAATTCGGCCCAATTTGCGTAATACTGATCAGAAGTTTGATGCGGCATGATTTTGTTAATTATAGCCAGATCTACATTAATTCCAAAAAGACTGGCTGACATTAGTGCTCTTTTCGCATTTTCTATGCTGAAAGTATCTGGATTAGCAACTAACCTAATACTGGTTATATCGTTATCCCTAATGATTTCGGATAAATATTGTAGCCTCTCGATCAGGTTAGCCTCACTCTGAATAACACCTTTAGAGGGCATAGGAACTGTTGACAGGGGTTGAAATATTCTTGCTACACCACCAAACATACCTGCAAGGCCTGTCAGCTTTCTTCCAATGCTTCCGACCAATTTCGGAAAATATAGATATCGTAACGCTTCACCAGATGCGGGCATATCAATAACTATAGCATCAAAACTTTTTTGCTTAATCAGCTCCTCTATTTTTAAAAGAGAAAACAGTTGAGTCATGCCTGGAAGCATAGCAATTTCGTATGCCAGTGTTTCATCTATCCCCTTCGCTGAGAACATAGATGCCATATAAGATAATATGGTGTCGAACTGTTTTCTCATCTCATCCACAGGATCTATTTGCAAGACCTCCAAGTTTGGGAGAATTTCCTGCATTTCATAACCAATGTTAGGCATCATGAATGCATCACCCAAAGTATGAGCTGGATCTGAAGAAATAACTATTGTTTTATGGTTGAATTCTGCTAATTTTATGGCTGTGGAACAGGATGTTACCGTTTTGCCAGTACCTCCCTTGCCTGTATAGATAATTAATCTCATTGCATGCTCGTCCCTAGTGGGTTTTATGTTCTAAATATTGCACGCGTTCACTTTTAGCCGACTCAGAATAAAAAGGCAAATTCATAGCGAGTCCTTGATGCTTTGTGCAATGCGTTCGAGTTCCTTATGTGTTATCAGTGGATGTATTGGTAATGATAAGACGTGCTTACTAGCCCAATCCGTATTAGCTAGCTCTGTATCAGGTGACTTTGAAGAACTTGTTTTAGAAGCAATAATCCTTTCATAAAAAGGTGTCTTATGAACAGGCGGATCGTAATATACTGTGGCGCCTACCTTATCATTAACCACCATTTTCTTTTGAATCTTGTCTCGGACATCTTTTGTGAAGGCTATTGTATAAAGATACCAGTTAAATCTCTTATTTTGACTTTCTGTTGGTAATATGATTCCATTATCGTCCGCAAATTCAGAAATTAGCCTAGTTAATGTATCCGCATTTCGTCTTCTTGAATCTAGCATGATTCTAAGCTTAATCATTTGAGTCTTGCCTATAGCAGCACTTAATTCTGGCAATCGTAGGTTAAGGCCAAAAATACGAGTGTCATATCCTTCTACCATTCCGTGATTTCTTATCATCTTGATTTTCTCTGCGATGCTATTGTCATTTGTTACTACTGCCCCTCCTTCTCCCGATGTCAAGACTTTGCTAGCATAAAAGCTAAAACAACCCATTATGCCCAAAGTTCCAGTTTGCTTATTATTGTACGT
>DASTUU010000380.1:0-1429 GCA_035759485.1 Nitrososphaeraceae archaeon | reverse complement strand
AAATCTTCCATTCTTACAACCGGATTTCCATCTACAGCTGTTATTATGTCACCTCCAAGCCTTTCTCCATACTGGTTAGTTATACTTCCATTTATGCCAGCTTTATCTGCCGGACTATTCTTTACAATGGTATCTACTATTATCCCTTTGAAGTTTCTCTCAAGTCTCTCCCTTTGTGCTACATCAGATGTCACAGGACCACCTGTCATTCCAAGCCAGGGATGGGTATAGTTTCCAGTCTCAATCAGAATAGGGACTATGCGTTTAACAGCATTAGATGGAACCGCAAATCCAATATTACCTGGAAAAATACCTGCAGTATTAACTCCAATAATCTCTGCTTTCATATTTAGTAAAGGCCCACCAGAGTTTCCTGGATTAATTAAAGCATCAGTTTGTATTGCATTTGGTACAGAGAATCCTGTTTGTTCAAGTGGCAACAGACGTCCTGTCTGACTAACTATGCCTGCTGTAATTGAGCCTTCTAATCCAAATGGGTTTCCAATGGCTACAACTTGGTCTCCTACCTTGAGCTCCGATGAATTTCCTAGTGTAAGAGGCGGAGCCAATTCAGATTGAGTGAAATTTTCAACAATTTTCAAAACCGCCAGATCGCTGTAAACATCTCTTCCAGTAACATTGGCGGTATATCTATTTCCATCGGTGAATGTTATATCAACTATTCTTGCATCTGCTACCACATGATTGTTAGTGACTATGTGTCCATTGTTGTCATATACAAATCCTGAACCTAATGCAGTCCTGTTTTCTTGCTGTCTATCAGGATTTGGTATAGTTGAAGGAGGAACTGAAGTGGTTATTTGTACAACAGAGTCCTCTACTTTATTGAATATATCATAAATAGATAGAGGTTGTAATTGCTGCTGATTTACTTCTTCCTGTGCAACTAGATTATAAGAGCCTGATAGCATAGGCTCCAACATTACAATTATTGAGACAGATACCAAAAACGCTATAGAAGAATGTGACAATGGAGACTTTTCCATACAGACTCAAAGTGAAAAGCGCTCTTATAGTGGTTTCTATTTGTTTAATCTAACAATAATCACTATTAATATGTGAAAAAATGCTAGCATAAACTGGCTACAATAATATGCTATCAAATATTGCCTTTTTATTATCTTTATCTATTCTTTAGTTTCTTCTCTATCTCTTTTGCAAGAGTAATATCTCTTTTGGTTATAGCATCAACATCAAATGACTTTAGGGAAAGCTTAACAGTCTTCCAATTAATTGTAATTATTGGGTGATGGTCAAGTCTTTCCGCTATATTTGCAACATCATTTACAAAATTAATGGCACCCATAAAACTTGAGAATTGAAAGGATTTGATTAGCTTCCTATCCTTTAGCTCCCATCCGATGTTATATAACTCCCCCGCAATACTTTTTTCAATGTCCTCGTTTGA
>DASTUU010000379.1:0-10445 GCA_035759485.1 Nitrososphaeraceae archaeon | reverse complement strand
TCCTGCTATCATCCTTCTTAGATTCAACTCTGCAGCTAATTCCTTTCTAGCATCATAAAGCATGCCTCCTATACCTTCATGTCTGTGTTTTGGATGTGTAGATATATCAGCACCATACAGGCTATCTCCATTGGAATTATGATTTGTGAACATACCATCTGCAGTAATCTCTTTCCAAGTGTGTTCTGCATACTCTGGACTAAGTGAAACTATAAGAGTACTTGCAGAACCAACTATTGTACCGTCTGGTTCCACTGCAACAAATTGTCCTTCGGAGAATGTATGAAGGTGGGTTTGGAGCTCATCTGGATGCCATATGTTTCCATAGTGAGCAAGATATGGAAATGATTCTTTTTGTACATTTACTATTTTAGGTATATCCTCTGGTTTTGTATTTCTAACAATAACTCCTAGATCACGTGGATGTAATGAATCTGACATATGCCTTCTGTATGTGTATGCATAGATTTATCATCCCAGAAAGATATAAGCTTGTGTTATTTTTGATGAAAAGATACTTTCTTTCTGTACTTAGGAATACTCAAATTTGTTCCATTATTTTACCGTTATTTTACCTCTTATGGTTGTATAATTTTACTTTCATTAGCAACAGTATTTCGTGTACACATTTTATAATACGACAATAATAATATAACAATAAATAAATAATTGTTAGTTAAATATTAAATGTGTGATTCAGGTATTGACTATAAATTAAAAAACACTATATCTGAAATCGTAATAAGAAACATAACTAAAGGAGACATTTCTAAAATAGTAGATTTGCAGAAGGAATCATTTCCAGATATGGCTTCATATGGTATGATATGGCCATCATCCTTCCTTCAAAGCCATATTTCCATATTTCCAGAAGGCCAGTTCTGTGCTGAAGTTAATGGAAGAATAATTGGCTCGTCAAGCAGCCTAATAGTTTCTTTAAAACCTGACTACGCCTACCATACATGGAATGATATCACGGGACAAGGATTGTTCACAAATCATAATTCCAATGGAGATAGCCTGTATGGTGCTGATATTTCTGTACACCCCAAATTTCGATATAGAGGCATTGCAACTATACTATACAATGCAAGAAAGGCTTTATGTATAAGACTTAATTTGAGGAGAATAATAGCTGGAGGACGATTATATAATTATCATAAATATGCAAAAATAATGTCAGCCCAAGAATATGCGGAAAAAGTAGTAAGGGGAGAACTTAAAGATCTAGTTCTATCTTTCCAATTAAAAAATGGATTTAAATTCATTAAAATACTTCCTAATTATCTTTATGACATTCGCTCTTTAAATTATGCTAGTTTTATAGAATGGTTAAATCCAAAGTACAGGATTTGCAATAATTAATAAGAGAATATATTATAATGACAATTATAGACTGCCATGTTCACCTCAATAATTATGACAGAATTAACGAGACAGAAAAAAAATTACATTCATTAGAAGAAAGACTTAACTCACTAATTCAGTCTATGCACTATAATAGTATTGATTATTCCATTATACTCTCATCTTATAAGGTGGATGTAAACAGACCAGCTACCTCTAAAATTATTGATATTACAAAAAAGTATGATACCAAACTTGGGGTTGTGGCAGGATTTACAATTGATAACCATACTGATGAAGATTTAAAAAATTGTAGAAAATGGCTAAAAGATGGTATTATCAAAGGCATAAAGCTCTATTGTGGATATGAACATTATTATCCATATGATGAAAGATATCAAAGGGTCTATGATATGTGTATTGAGTGTGGATCTCCTCTTATGGTTCATACTGGTGATGCATTTTCAAAGACAGCTAAGATCAAATACTCTCATCCTCTGAATATAGATGATGTTGCAGTTGATAATCCTAAATTAAAGATAGTTATGTGTCATTTAGGAAATCCTTGGATAGTGGATTGCCAGGAAATATTATACAAAAATAGAAATGTATAAGCAGATATTTCTGGTCTAACTGTTGGTAACTTTACAGCATCTGCTGAAATACATTATATAAATAAAATAAAAGAACTACTAAATTATATAGGCGAACCACATCGCCTGTTATATGGAAGTGATTGGCCTATTTCCAGTATGAATTCTTATCTTAGCTTTGTCCAAAAACTTGAACTAAATCAGGAGTCACTTGAGCTTTTAATGCTCAAGAATGCAAAAAATGTTTTTGGATTATAATAATATTCTGTGTCCTTTATCCTTCAATAATGGCATCTGATAAAGGCACTTATTTGATTGCCTGCTACCCTAATTGATATAGCAAATCTGTTAAGATGACACTCCTGAGTTAGGATACCAACTTAGGTTATTTCTTAGTCTTGGCCTTTTGCCAACCTATCCCTTATCGCTTCTTCTAGGAACTCAGTCAATGTTATATTCTCAACTATTGCGGCCTCTTTAACTTTCTTCCACAGTTCAAGGTCGATATTGACGCTGATTGAAGTTTTGGCTTCCTGAGCAAGAGTTGAAGAAAACTGGACAAAGAACGGTATCAAAATTCCCAAGAGAACTAGAATAAACTTTAACATACTGCTAAAATAGGAGGAATTTTTTTTATATATTTTTGAATAAAATGGCAACGTATAAGCTTAAAAGAGGCTATGCAACATACAGCATACAGTACACCGTAGGAGCTCAGTAAATGACTTTTGTAGGCCGGCTCCAGTCTCTTGATCTTTTTGTCTAATAATGCTGATTTATTTAAATGGGAAGAAGAGGGAGTTGAAGTTGAAGTTAAAACTACCAAACTGCTTGAATAAACTTTCGTTTCTCATTTTGATATACATGTTATGAAATAATACATAAAGTGAAAAGATAACAAGTCAAAGAGTGGTTCCTAAGTCCAGGAGCAGTAGTATTTCAGAAAACACAGGCCATAGTGGCTATTTGATAAACTCTTTTTATGATACATTGGTTTACTTGTCTTTAATTTGAATAAACAGATAGTATTTGGAGTCCATTTACCTGTTATGGGGTTCGATAGTAGTAGAAATGGAGGAAAGGAAAAGCCTCATTCAAGAGAACAAATGCTTTCAATTGCAAGAAAGGCCGAATCTCTTGGATACGATTCATTGAGTGTAAATGATCATATTGTTTTTAGAACCAGTTGGTTGGACTCACTAAGCACATTATCAGCAGTTGCTGCAGTAACCAACAGGATAAAACTTGGTACATCTGTATTGAACATAGTTGTAAGAAACCCTGTCATATGTGCCAAGTCTTTGTCAACTATAGATATTCTATCTTCTGGAAGACTATTTGCAGCAGGAGTTGGGCCTGGTTCACATAAAGGAGATTATGATGTCTGCGGAATTCCTTTTGAACAGAGATGGAGTAGGTTTAACGAAGCATTAGAGATTTTGCATATGTTTTGGAATAGTAGAAACAGAGAGGCTGATAACAATAACATGAGGTCTCCTACCCCAAAAGGTATAGACTATAATGGCAAATATTATCAGCTAGAGAAAATATCTATTGAACCAAAACCATTCCAAAAGCCTCATCCTCCTATCTTCGTTGGAACTTGGGGATCATCAGAAGCAGGACTAAGAAGAGCAGCAAAATATGGTGATGGTTGGATGGCATCTGCTTATAACATTACGCCAGACAAGTTTAAAGAGAAATGGAAGATAATTTTGTCTTATAGGCAAGCACTCGGTAAGGATATCCAATCATTTGAAAACTCTGTTATGTCAATGTTTGGATACATTGACAATGATAGAAACAAAGTTCACAGAATGGCCAAAGACTTACTATCCCCTGCTCTAGGAAGATCCACAGAAGAGCTAGAGAATTTGCTTCTCTTTGGTTCCACTGATCATTGCCTTAAAAAGATAAGGGCTCTTTCTGAGGCTGGTGTAAAACGTATACACTTTTGGCCAGTAAGTGATTATCTAGAACAAATAGAGATTTTTAGAAATGAGATAGTTCCTTATTAGAGAGAAAGATGGTCATATAAGGTACCTTTTATTCCCGTTCTGGTTACTAGTTTTGTCCGCAAAAAAAATGACGTTAGAAGTTACCAAAGTTAATTCAACAATCTCAGGTGTAGGAGAATTAGACAAAAAGATAAGCCAAGCCACCGCTGGCCTGTTACCAAGCTATAAAACACACCTTAACAGCATAGCCGCTATAAACGCAACAAACGCCGGCGTTATATGTGACTACATTGACGCCTTGCAAATAGAAATTAGACCCTCGGTACACTATCGACGTGACATAGTCAGCCTTTTAACAATTTTAGCAAAAAAGGCAGGCTCGGTTAACTTTAAAGACTGGACCCGGCAAGATATTATTTCATTTTTACAAAGTTTTGAAAAAACAGAAGAAGCCGACCCGTTCCATAAATGGAAAGGGACTTACAACGTGTTTCGTGAGCACCTATTCCGGTTTTTTAAGTGGTTATATTATCCAGATATGGATTATCAACTTAGAAAACAGGCAGTAAAGCCGGCGGTAATAACAAACATTCCTAGATTAAAGCATCATACATACAACTAATATCCAAAGCATTACCTTAAAGGGAATATATTCACAATATTCTCCCAGAAAGGGTACGGTACGACAAGAACAACAACAACAGAACCTCTTGTTCCAAAGGACATATCTTTTGATATAGATAATATGACATTTTCACATCATATGGCTTCAGTGAATGGAGTTCAAATCCATTACGCGATAGGTGGTCTTGGAGTGCCAGTAGTCTTGCTGCATGGTTGGCCACAGACATCATATGAATGGCGTCATGTTATGTCAGCATGGGCTCAAAATTATACCGTGATTGTACCTGATCTGAGGGGACTTGGGGATTCTTCAAAACCTGTAATGGGTTATGATGGTAAGACTATTGCTCAAGATATATATCAACTGGTATCTCAACTCAACTAGGTTTTAAGGATATATTCATTGTTGGGCATGATTTTGGTGCACAAGTCGCGTATTCATATGCTGCTGCTCACCCAAATGGAATACAAAGATTAGCTCAAAATGTTACCGGCATTAAGGTTCCTCTACCAGGACACTGATTCCAGAAGAGCGGCCAGAGTTTGTAGTAAAACAGTTTGTCAATTTCTTTGGTAGTGCTAATACTCATGAAGAATAGTATTATAGCTCTTCTAATCCGCGTTAGTGAAACCAGTCTGATTACGAACGCTTATATCTTCTCTCTTGATCATACATTATCATATTATCACAATGATTAATATACAAAAGATAAAGAAGCTGTGGATGATAGGAACAGTTTTAGTAATTTTGTTTGTATCATCATTTAGCACTATTAACAATTCAATACTGCCCATAAGGGCTGTAGCTGCTGAAGTGCAAAACAATGAAGATGAGGAGTCGATATATATTAAATTCGTATCTCAGGCGATAAAGCAGTCTGATAATAGTAGTACTGTGAATGCTACAATCCAACTACCTGAAGCAGCAAAAGGACCTCCAATACCTGCAAAAGGATACCTAGTCCAACAAATTAGAGGTGGTCTTTATTGGCTAACTGATGGAGCATACCAGACTATGTTTATGATAACTGACAAAGGCGTTGTAGCAGTTGATGCTCCTGCAACCATTGGCAATAATTATCTCAAAGCCATAGCAGAAGTGACAACCAAGCCAGTTACATATGTAATTTACAGCCATGCTCATACAGATCATATCGGCGCAGCAGGGATATTCCCGAAGAATGCTACTTTTATAGCTCAACAAGAAACTGCAGCTGAGCTGCAAAGAGCGAAAAGTGTAGCCACAAATGCTTCCATGGTACCACCAATTCCTACTGTTACTTTTATCAAGAACTATACATTGCAGATAGGAAATCAAACTCTAAAGTTAGACGATTATGGCATCAATCATTCGCCTGGAAACATGTTTATCTATGCTCCAAAGCAAAAGGTGCTAATGCTAGTTGATGTTTTATTTCCAGGATGGGTTCCATTTCCATACTTGGCAATAGCTCAAGATACTGCAGGGTTTATCAAAGCTCATGATATAGCTTTAAACAACTATGACTTTGACACACTTGTTGCTGGGCATCTTACTAGACTTGGAACAAGAAACGATGCAATAGTACAGAGAGAATTTGTATCCGACTTGGAAAAGGCAGCTGCTCAAGCAAACCAACAAGTCTCATTTGGGGAGATTGCAAAGCAGGTAGGAGGAGGACAACCTAGTAACCTATGGCTGATTTTCTCTAAATACATTGATGCAGTAAGCGAAAACTGTGTAAATAACATGTTGCCTAAATGGGAAAATAGGCTTGGCGGAGCGCAGCAGTTCATGTCAACCCATTGCTTTACCATGGCTCAGTCTGGGAGAGTTGTTCCTACAGTACAGGCATTACTCCAAAACAATACGTTTGTATACAAATAAGCAAACGTACTCCTAGGTAATTTTTCTTTTGTACTCCTAGGTAATTTTTCTTTTGTTTGAAAATCCTGTCGTTGTTATAAAATATAGTCAGAATGAAGTAAATGTATCTCACAACTATTCCTTGATTGTCCGATAAAATTTTGTAAATTCTTGATAAAGTGAGTCTCTTTCATCTATTGAAACGTTTTCAGAAACATTTCCTCATATGTATGAAAATGCAGATTTTTCGCCAGAGACGATCAGAAATTCAATTAAAGAGGGGGAAATGAAAACAATTCAAGCATTAAAGGGGAGATAATTACTAGTCGAGATTGTCTACTATAGTTTATTTTGTGTGGTCAGTTTTCCATACTATTCGTATACAAAGGTCTTTTATAGAAGATTTTTGTTATTATTTATATTTAGAATGAGAGCTAGAATTTTATGTTTATTGTGTATATCCATAATAATTGTTGTAAATCTTAAACTGACTCCCGCACATTTTGGGTTGGCTAACGCACAGCAGCAGAATAATACATCAATGCAACTTCCAGGAACACAGAGCGTGGCAACAACAACAAATGCCACAAATGTGAATATTGTTCTAGTCCATGGAACTTGGGTTGATGGATCTTCATGGAGCAAAGTAATTCCCCTTCTACAGAACGCAGGACACAAAGTCATCGCAGTGCAACTGCCTCTCCATTCTCTAGCAGATGACATAGCTACTGTAAAGCGTGCAATTGATCTAGTCGGCGGACCCGCAATCCTTGTAGGACATTCTTATGGCGGATTTGTGATAACTAACGCTGCCTATAATAATCCCAATGTAAAGGGCCTTGTTTACCTTGCTGCTTTTGCTCCTAATGAAGGCCAATCCTTAAGTAATTTTGTTGATGTCACAAAGTTTCCAAAAGGATTTTTGGTTGTGGATAGCGGAGGATTTGTATATATTAACCCAGCGATGTTCCACCAGGCGTTTGCTCAAGATATCGATCCGGCTCAAGCTAAAGTTATGGCCGCTACGCAGAAACCCTATAACCAATCCATTCTTGCTGAAAAATCTGGTCCACCAGCTTGGAAACAACTACCTGCTTGGTACCAGATCTCTGAGAACGATCATGCGATTCCTCCTGATGCTGAACGTATGTTTGCAAAACAAATCAATGCCACTACTATCTCACTTCCGTCTAGCCATGCATCACCTGTATCACATCCAAATGAGGTTGCGCAATTAATCCTAAATGCAACAAAAGGTGGTAAATAAATTACTGTCAAAAAAGGTATAGAGATTGGAGAAGCTGGTGCAATCAAAATAAAAATATCCTTATTTTTCTTTGAACGCATTGATGATGGAGAAAGAAAGAAAGAACGGGGCGGAACTTACGATGAATCGAGATAATATTACTGCATCAGTAATGGCAATGACAGTAGTAGTTGCTGTTATCATTGGTTTTACAATATATTTCAACAATCCTATTCTTAATCAGGCTTGGTCAGCACAACAACAAAAAGATAAAGGCTT
This sequence comes from Nitrososphaeraceae archaeon, assembly GCA_035759485.1. Taxonomy (GTDB): domain Archaea; phylum Thermoproteota; class Nitrososphaeria; order Nitrososphaerales; family Nitrososphaeraceae; genus TH5893. The sequence goes on along the minus strand of DASTUU010000379.1, from coordinate 2,552 downwards.
GGTCGTAGGTGGTGTTCATTCACCTGAATTTGAATTCGAAAAAAACTATACCAATATGAAGAGAGCCGCCCAAACCAGAATAACTCATCCTGCAATAGAAGCTGGAATGGTAGAAAATCAAAATCATACTATAACTACTATCAAGCTTAATACGACTCAGTTACAGCAAATTGACAAGTCGCAATTCACAAAAGCGCCTGAATTTGCTCAAATTAGTGGTTACATAAATACACCTAATAATAATAGTCCAATTACACTTTCCTCTCTTAAAGGAAAAGTAGTGTTAGTATACATTTGGACATATACGTGCATTAACTCAATTCGTCCTATGCCGTACATTGACGATTGGAATCAAAAATATTCTAAGAAGGGTTTAGTTATAGTTGGTGTTCATTCACCTGAATTTGGATTTGAAAAAAACTATGCCAATGTGAAGGATGCTGTCCAAAGATTTGGAATAACTTATCCAGTAATACTAGATAGCGACCATGGAACTTGGAATGCATATGAAAATAATTATTGGCCTAGATTTTACTTGATTGATACTCAAGGATATATTAGATATGATCACATAGGCGAAGGTAGTTATGATCAAATAGAGAAAGCAATTCAGTCACTAGTGGCTGAACGCGCTGCTCTGATGGGTGCAAAAGAAATAAGCTTCGATGCAAATCCAACAACACTAATCAAACCAGGAAGTTTGTATTATATAGATTTAAGACAGAGCACAACACCAGAAATATATATAGGATATAATACAGCCAGAACTCCACTTGGAAATCCTGAAGGCTTCAAGCCGGATCAGATAGTTTCATACTCAATACCATCTAATACAAATTTCAAGCCTAGCATTGTATACCTTCAAGGCAAGTGGAAAAACAATCCCGACAGTATGGAGTTACAAAGTGATACAGGCAGAATTGCATTGGTCTATTATGCAAAGTCTGTAAATATAATAGCAGGAGGGAAAGGCGAAGCTATTGTATCTAACGACAATGACTACAAATTGGGTGCAGGTGGATATGGGCACGCAGCTGGAAATTCAACAGCCAATATATCAGATAATTCGTTAGGACAGGATCTATCATCTGATGGTAGTTTCAGAATTGACGGACAGAGGCTGTATAATTTGGCTATACATAACAACTACGCTGCTCATTATATTGTAATTGATGTTAAAGGCAAAGGATTTCAATTCTATACCTTTACTTTCGGATAGACGATATGACAATATTAAGACCTTATTAATAGGAACCAAACCTTCCGCTCCTTTCCTTAGCTATAATTATTACTGTTATCACGATGAATGCGATCTGAAATACTATTATTGCAATACCAATTTCATCAATAGGAAATGCTCTCCCCCGTGTAATTGGATTTGGTGCCCTTGTTAACGCCCACAATATTATCAGAATCGCAGTACCTGCAATTCCAATGTAGTACCATATTTTGCCCCCTCTCTTAACCATGGGTAAAGCCCAGAAAATTTGGGCTATTCCTGCAACAATGAAGAATGTTTCACCAGGTATGTTAGTTCCTAAAGCATAAGGATTGTAAAGCGGTGATACCACTACAAGATGCAGTATTCCTGCTATTGCGGTAGTTGCAGCCGCTGCATAGTATAATGGATTACCTATTTTGTGCATAGGCGATGCTGATATCTGGTAGAATGAGGACCCTCTCCATATTGTTTTCTGTTCAATGTGATCTTCCTATTTTATATTCAGTAACTTTTGCCATTTCCGTAGAAAGATTAGGAGACAAACCCTTTTGGATATAGAACTAGGCCTATCTGATGAATGAATAAACAGAACAAGTAATAATAATATGGAAACTTATCACATGTTATAAATGACTTTTAAGCAATTAAGCCCTTTTAATGTTAATGTCTTCGTCTTCGTCAAATGAGCCCATTAAATGCGAGCAGTGTGGTATTACATTTACAACACTACAGGATAAAGAAGAACATATGAAACTAGAACACAAGGAAGGAAAAAGACCTACTGGTGTGAGCTAGTTAGGCTAGTGAAAATAGGTAGTTCACTTTAAAAAATATATGAAAAACCCAGTAATCTTAATCTTAATCTCTTGAAGTGATAAATAGAATATAGACTAACTATTGCTATGTCGTTGGATGAACCATTTAAGTGTAACATATGTTAATATTACATCTGATCAGTTGAAGATGGAGGAGATGGTTGAAGAAATTGCTGAGAAGCCTACACCAACAACAACATTATCTCACCGTATCTGAATTTGTCCTCGAATCTCTCCATTCAGATTTTCCTCAGTATATAATTGATGTATAGGCTTACATGAAGAAAATAATCAATTATAACAGCAGGTCAATAGTTATTACTTAGAATAGTAAAAAAGAATAAGACATGGTCCTAGCAGACGAAGATGATCATCTTGAGTTTCTTAAGAAATGTGGATTCAGTAACTATTATGGCTTAGATGGTAGCGCTATTATTTTTAGAATAACACCCAGAGGAAAATTCAAAGAGCTTGAGGTAAAGAAGGAAGAGATCGAAGCGCTTCAGAAAATAGGA
>DASTUU010000378.1:0-5397 GCA_035759485.1 Nitrososphaeraceae archaeon | reverse complement strand
CGCGACATCTAACATGACTGGCAGTATTGGTAACATAGCAGACTTCCATGCGATGCTTCATATGGTGAGACTCAATGGCTCAGCAATGCATACTCATGAGATATCTAACTTCACCCAAGTTGGAGACGCGACATTCGATAGTAGCACAAACTCGACTACAATATCTGGAACAGCAACCATTACTATGCGTGAAGGTCCGGTTCCGGATGTGCAAACTACAATACAAATAGCTCAGGACAAGGTGATAGCGATAACACCTGACCCAACACCGCTTGAAAATCACTTTGGAGACACACCAATATATGGAATCGTGGCGTCGTCAGAAATGAAAGATCAGATGAGTATGATGCATGGCGGAGGACAGACAGGAAATTATAGCATGGGAACATAGAATTCTGAGCAGATGTGGAGCAATTCCACTCTCATTTTTTTATCCAGTATCAGAAATCTCGATTTATGCGTCTCACTTCTCAGAAGCTATTTGACTCAAACTTTAGCACCAGTCAAATGGCGGCGGTTGCGTATGATAGATCCTATTTTTGCGATCTTTATAGTCACGAACTATTGCCCGGCATCCGCGAGAAACCGGCTAATAAAATATATATTATGTATTGCGGAATTAAATCCAATTCTTCCAATTAAGGAAGGAGGAGAGCAATATTCTATTCTGTTTGCGAGACATTGAGAACTCTATCTTTGGTCCATTCTTTGGTTCGAAGAAAATTGGTAAACAGCTCTCTGCTGTATATATTAGATGAATTTCAGTGAAGTAAATTGGGCACTTGCCAATTTGCTTTGGCATAATTTGCCAAAAAAGTCTCGACAAAATTCAATATCAAAACTTTAGGACATGACAAGGATAGATAGTCTAATAGTAATACGAATATTTACGAAATAAGTCTAATAGCATTCTTAGACTTAGAGATACCAGCGCTACTTTTTTTCCTTTCTCTTGCTTGAAGATTTTCTAAAACTCAGTGTAAAGTAAGTAGAACCACTGTCTTCTCAAGGAATCAAGTTCAACCTTCTAATTTCAGAGTGATTTTATATGCTTAATAGTCATAACTTTGCGATAAGTCAATGTACTAAAAAGTAGGCTGTGCTAGCAGCTTAGAGTAGGTTAATACAACCTCCCCTTTCCCCCAAAGGCTGAGTAATTCCTCTGTCACTGCTAATACAGTCTTCTTTAGTAAGCTGAAGAACTTGATACTTATGCATTATTGCATTTGAGCATTGTTATTTCATATTTTTGGTTCAAGATAATGTTAGGAAGCCTATATTACTTAGTGCTGCGATTGTAATTGATATTTTTTTCTTCTAAGAATTTTTTATTCAGCCAATGGAAAACCATGCCAGCTCGCCAATGATATGAACACCTCTCGGAAAAAATATACTAGCTTTGTTCATGGTAGAAATTGTTTGAGGAAACATCAGTTCTTTTCTGCCCTACTTCTTTCAATCGTGTGTCACTTAACCCGCATTCTGCGCATTTGTATATTATTGAATTGCCAATGTCTTTCTCAGGTAGCATATGCCCACCACAACATGCACATTTCATGGTTATCGGATAGCAAGAAACTCATAGGTTATTTATCATTATTAAGGTTATTCTGGTAAGTACTTGTTGAAGTAGAGGTTTGCTTGCAGCGGTAAAACTTTGTAGCCTAACTGTATTTGTCTGCTGGAAATACATTCTTATATCCTATAGAAGTTTCTTCTTTTATTGGGACATTCACATTCTATTTGTATCTTTGAGACGAACTTGCAAAAGAAAGATTACTGGTATACCCCAATTTATAAGAAAATTAACCAATATATCTCCAATGGTTATGCTGTAATTTACGTTTTGGAAGCTGATTCAATTGCAACGGTACGACGCATGTCAAGAATGGGTATTGAAGTTGAGGATTACGTTGAATCAGGGGCATTAACTATAATTAGCAATGACGTTTTTTATTCGCCTCAAGTGGCAAGTCCCATCCTGATTGAACAATGGCGCAAACTTTTCTCAAATATAGTAAAGAAGAATGGAAAACCAAAAGGTTTTGTGGCCATAGGCATGCCTAGTAGTGCCTTTTTTACTTCTCTCTCACATCAAAAGGATCTTGTAGAGTACGAAAGCTCAGTAGCAGCAATGTATGATGGAAGTATTGAGGCAATTTGCTGTTACACCACCGAATCATTGGACTATATGCCGCTCAAATATATCATTGGACTTCTAAACTCTCACCAAAATACTGTACACAGGGATTACCCGTTGAAGCAGTGGTGCAATTCTAGAGCGCTATCAATAATAGAAAGAAGTTTGAATGATTCGCTTAGGAGTCATGGTTCAGGATTATTGTTGACTATTTTAAGTCGTAATAGTGGACTAAACGAAGAGGATGCTGGATTATGTCCTAGTCAATTAGAAGATAATTTGAGAAAGGCGTTGTGCTCAAGTACAGCAGAAGTTATTCTAGAAAAATTAAAAGATGAATTTATGAAAGATATTGTGTTCTAGCTTCCGCCTCATCCTACAGCCGGCCCCGTACTAAGCTATTTTGGCTTTGTCCTCATGCGAGCGAAGCATTATAACATCAAAAACTCCTTAGCTTGATTAGACCTTGCAATTCTGAAAACTTTTCTGTCCAGATATGTAGCGACCTAAGTTAATTGGCTTTCGTACCTAATGATGTCTAGATGTTCTTTACGTATCAGGGTATCATCTATTTTTTCCAGAGGGTAGATTTCACTAATAATCAGCAGCTACGCCACACTATATATAATTGGCCTCTTGCGATTTTTGGCCTAGTCTTCGTATTATTAACAAAGGAAATGTACGAATTTTCAAAGTCGTGCTAAGCAGCAGAAAGAAATTATGTCAATCCGTCATGCATTGCAAATGAGAGGGAACAGGAGATGTTGATAGGAGATCAGCGCAATAAGGTACTAAAAGTAGTGTAGCCGTCTTAAGAATTGACTGTTATACTATCATCATCATCCATTACTTTTCTATATGGTCTATTCTCTGTATTGTAGTAGTATGTACTCTCATCAATATCATGATTGACACTATTACCACCACTTTCTTTTCTGTCACTTACCTCTCTGACTTCTATTATTCCTGAATATACAATCTCTACAGTGTTACTTGTTTCCGAGTCATTTCCTGGTGTTATTGAAGTATTATCAAAATCTTGCTCTATTATTCTTATGTTCGAATTTCTCGTCAAATGATACTCGCTTGACGTTATATTGGAGAACGTATTATTTCCTAAAATATTACTATGACTGCTTGTTGCATTAATACCAACAGGAGAGTCAGATATGGTATTATTATATACAAGATTGTTCTCCGTCAAACCCTCATCTGGTTCTGCAGGGTTAAACATTAGTACTCCTTCTGAGGGTGATGCTTCAATTGTATTGTCATAAATCTGGTTATTAGCTGATTCTGCTAATATTATTCCAGAAGTTGAATTATAGATATGATTATTTCTTGCGATTGAATCTTGCATGCCTCTTGAAAAGAATATACCCGCCTTTGTGTTGTTATATATCTTATTTCCCTCAATAACAATATGGTAACAATCAAGTGAGCAGATGACTCCTATCGGATCGTCATGAATCCAATTATTTGTAATTTTGATATCATGAGTTCCGCTATGAGGATCCACACCGTAGTTTATGTTATGATGAAATTCGTTTCCATCAATTGTGACGTTATACGCTCCTTTAGAATAAAATGCCCTCCACATATGATGAAACGTATTATCCCTGACTTCCATATCGTGAGAGGCTCCGCCATCTCCAAAAAGATCAAACCCTCTTTTTCCTAGATCCTGATAGCCCAAATATGCAAACTCTGAATTGGTGATTTCAGAACCTTCGCTTGCAGCAAATTGAATGTACCCACGACTAATATTACCATTCATATTTTGATCAATTACATCGTTAGTAGCTGTGTCCCATGACGTTATTTTTACTCCATCTATCTGTATTTTTCCATTAACTATAATCCCATTTGCCCCAGCGATCTTCAAGTATCGCAGCTCATCGTCTGAATTTATCGCAAAGGTTGCACCATTATTAACTCTCAAGTTAGCTTTCATAACAAATTCGCCATGTCCAAGGTACTCAATTATTGCTCGATCATTTATGGTATCGATAACATCATCAAAGGTAGCGTAATCGCAAGATATGACTATGCTGTTTTCCGGCTGATCATATTCTATACAGGGGGTCCCTTCTTGTTCATTGGTAGAGTACATGGCAAGAAGGGGAATTCCTGCCATGAAGAAAATGAGAACCGCTGCGACGGCGGTAACAGAAAATCCATTAGAAAGAATTATCATGATATATTGCTTCTTTCATCATCTGTACAAGATTTATAGGTTTAAATGACTCCAATCCTTCTACCATAAGAAAAAATGACATTGTAGCTCTAATACCTTATGCTTAAAGAAAATTTAGGAAAAAATCAATTTCTGCAGATTCCGCGTTTATTCATTTATCCGCTGTGTAATCCTATTGGTATTGCGCATTGATCCAAATCAACGCGTTCTCATCGCAGAATGATATTATTTGTAGAATCTTATTCTTCATCGTGTATTGTCATGCTTCCTGTGAGGAGGTGTTCTTGAAAATTTGGCTTTTCGCTTCAGAAATGTGTTATGTATCTTCTAATGCCTAGGTTCCGAACGTTCTCTAATGACTTCAGTATCTTCTGCCTTTCTTTTGGTTGGACGTTCTGGAAACATGCAGGAATCTTGATCTTAAGCTTGTAAAGATATAACTCGAGAAGGTGTGACAGTAAATTGACTTACTTTATACATTAAAACTTCTTCAACTTCGAAGATACCATCCAAAAAATTGAACACAAGCGTTAGCTTTTAAATTCGTTGACTGCGAGTAAAAAGTAACAAAGCTGTTGTTCCTATGCGGGATCAAAGTTTGAAGATAGCAGTAGTTTTGCTTACACTTCTAGCTAGCGCCACTATGATTGCAGGTTATTTAGCAGGGGCATCAGCATCAGAACAACAAATTTCTTCCATTTTTAATCCTTCTTCCCCTATGCATAGTTCAAGTTATCAAATTAAACAACGACCAGTAACACTTGGTTTATCAAATCTTTGGTCTACTAATGATAACAACTCAAATTATGCTAATGCATCAATGCTGCCATCTCAAAATCCATCAACTATTGTATACGAAACAGAAGAGTTCACAGTCCCGCCTGGTGTAAAAACTTTTGTAATTTATATGGCAAATGAATTTCATGAGAAGTGGCCCGAAGACTCTTACAAACATATTACAAATAAAAACGCTTATACCATTCCGACAAAATTGGTAGTCTCAAATGGAACAAACATAGCATTTCATTTAGCTGACGCACCCTGGGATACTCCACATGAT
>DASTUU010000377.1:0-4515 GCA_035759485.1 Nitrososphaeraceae archaeon | reverse complement strand
AGTTGTCTTGGAAGAGAAAGATAATGAGGCGATAGTGAGCGTTATAGATACCGGCAGCGGGATTGCTCCTGAAATTTATCCCAATCTTTTTACCAAATTTGTTACCAAATCAGAAAAAGGAACAGGACTTGGACTTTTTATTGCAAAGAGTATTGTGGATGCACATGGAGGAAAAATATGGGCAGAAAATAACAGCGATCGTAGAGGAGCCAAGTTTACTTTTAGCCTGCCAATTCTGAAATACAATACTGACGAAAACAAGTCAAATGGAAAGGAATAATCAGAGCTGCAAACGCTCTAGCCATCTCTTCCTTTTTATTCGTTGGTTACCTAGAAGTTGAAAAAGTTGATCAGCCTCTGGATGTACTTGTGTCCTTGCTAGCCTGCGCCTCAGGTGTAAAGAGAAACACCATCGAAGGGTCTGAAGCCAGCTCTATACTGATAGCGATGCATATTCTCAGACGCTCAGACGCCGTAAGGTCACCATCAAAAATGAGGGAGCTATGGCAAGTTGTTTCCTGATACACAACCAGTTTATTTTCTCCTACAATCCTTATTTCGCTTAATTGAATCATTTTTCCTATAGCCTCTTATGTTTAGGATCTTATTTTTTATAATGGCAATTATTACACGCTCTTTATGTCATCAAGTGTATTTTCACCAAAGATAAAGCCAGAACATATCGTATCTTTTGGTGATGCCATTTTCGCATTTGCAATAACCCTAATGACATTATCAATAGATGTGCCGGACTTACCTCCAAACCTAACTGAAGCAGAACTATTAAGCAAACTTTACGATCTTTACCCGCAAGTCGAGACTTATATTATTAGTTTCGCTGTCATCTCAATCTTCTGGATTTTGTATCATCAGGTTTTCAATTATATCAAGGGATCTCATATTCTGATGGTTTATCTGAACTTATTATTTCTTCTATTTGTAACGTTCTTGTCAATTACTACTTCTCTTGTAATAAATTACGGTTCCTATCAAATTCCATACGTCATTTATTGTATTGTTGTGATTATGACAAGTTCATTACTTGCTCTAATATGGGCTTATGCAACAAAAGATCATAGATTCGTCGATGCGAACACTCATCCCCTTTTTATAAGGGGAGTCATGGTAAACCTTCTTTCAATTCCTTTCGTATTTTCCATTTCTATCCTTATTTCCTTTGTGAATATAGATATTGCTCAATATTTTTGGCTGATTATCGCGCCACTGAACATTATCATTAGACGAAAATATAAGCACTAAAATTGTTGAAGAAACTGACATGTCTGAAGAAGGTGAAGATGTAGCGAGTTACTGAGTCGCAAAATATTACAGATCGGATGGGTAATGGCACTGAATATTGCTCATACATTTGTAAATACGCATTAAAACCGGTTCATGTTCGGTGGAATCCAGAGCAAAGTTGACTCTGATTTGCCACCGATACTATATTACCTGATAGAACTACAATTGAGCTCGAATCCATTAAGATAGGTCTCAAAGTAGAAATCCTATCATCTCTATAGGCTGGAGCTCTTGTTTTGTATCGTCTTAGGCTCTTATTGATTTAGAGTTGTAAATTGCTACAATATGATAGACCGAAAGATAACTCATTTATCATTAATTAAATTTTGCTCCTAAATAGGATGATCTGAGGAATACATCATCCATATGGTGTCCTGATTACGCTATAGCTATAAGATGCATTTTATAGGTTAAAGCTTATCTAAAGATGTTTTTAGCGTACGCTTCTTATCCTCATTTTGTAATGGCGATTATGAATACAGAACTATTTTGCTATAGAAAGTGCATTCTCTATTATCACCATGCAAACTATCACTGTAGAGTAGCTCTGCAAGTAATCCAACATCTCTCACACAAACAAATCTGAGGATTCTGGAAACCAGAAACAAACCCTTTCCCATAATTACACCAGAGAGCAGGAACTATGGGGATTTTATCATCAAGAATGAAGATATTAAAAGGAACACTCGCATCTATAAATGATGTACCAACGACGAATAGGAGCTAGGTAACAATTCGTGAAAGTAAAAGTTTACTTTTGCAAAGAGCCAGACGCGGTTGGAATTATCCTAAACACTCATAAAATAAGCAGTCAGGCATTAGGGACTATCTACGAATTAGTCTGGGAATGTGAGTTTAAGAATATTTTGAATGCAGGTAGAGTTTGGCTAAAGTTCAGGGAGGATGAAGAAAACCATTTGGAATTCCACTAAGAGAGAAAAGAACACATAGAAACATAGCGCCTGGAGACATTATTCAAATAACCAATGACTTTTATGTAGCCAACCAAATTGGCACAATAAAAATAGAAGTGATTGACTAGAATTTTCGAATCGGGATTGATGCGGAATAATATTTTGATGCTTTATTGAATTCAATGGTGCCACTCAAAGCTTAACTATGACATTCTCGTACTATATCTTGATGAGCAACCAAGTTCCACCTCCCAATTCGCCAGGACAGCCAAGTAGCAGTGGTAGTGGAGGAGGTGACACAGCACCACCTAAGGAGATACTCCTTGCAAGGTGGGTGGATAGGCTAATCGCCTGGGTTATTGATTTTGTAATAGTCAACGCAGCAGTATGGGTAGTCTTCGGCTTGGCACTGGCAAGTCAGACCTTTTTTGGCATGGACCAAATGATGGTATTTGATAGAGATGATGGAAGAGATTTCTTCTTCGACAGAGATGGACCTGGTGGTCTATGGTGGTTGTCTGGCGGTTTACTCTCTGGTGGAATGTCATTTCTGATAACAAGCCTAGTATTCTTTGGCTATTGGACCTATTTTGAATATACTAGAGGACAATCAATAGGAAAGATGGTAATGCGTGTCAAGACTACAGACTTGTCTGGCAACAAGCCAAGCCTAAAGAGTGTAATGCTCGAAAGCTTTGGAAAGTCGTTCCTTCTCATAATTGATATTGTGTTGGGTTGGATATTCACTGATGAGAAGCGGCAGCGGATATTCAATAGAGCAGGCAATACGATTGTCATAAAGATAATTAGTGAGACGACGCTGAAGGACAAGAAGGGTCCATCCAACATCACATACAGAAAAGATTGATCAATTGTCTTGTTGTGATTGTAAGAGTCTGAATAATAGATAAACCAAAATTGGAATGACACAAAGTTCATTAGCTTAGGAATACCAAAATTAACATCTAATCAAATTTCTTCCTACTTCTTATCGTCATCTTGAAGTTTCTAGATACCATATTTGTTAATGAACATAGAAAGCTTTATCGTATAAAGAAATGACTAAAAAAGAGAGAGAATGAGCAAGAGAGTAGATTATTACTTTGTGTATAATCGTTATTACCGCTTTTGTAAAGAACTCGTCGTTTTAACTTGAATTTTCTTAGAGATCAATTGATCCATAACCTTATCTTAGCCTGGCATATCTCTCCTCTAGGTGGGCATTATAAGAAAGCCCTCATTATTATGGGCGTCACCAAGCCTGGCGGTATGGCTTATAGCAGCAGCAGCAATCGCTGTCATTCTTTTCACTGCCAGTGTCACAATAACAAATGCACAACAATCACTGGCCAGCCAACCTGGAGCAATTCAGAATGGAACGTTTTTTCAAAGCACAGAGGACAGCTTTAGAGTGCAGGTGCCAGAAGGTTGGGTAATTCAAGATGTAAATAATACAGGCTCTAAGTTGATAGAAGAGTCAACGCAGGGCTATGGAATACTAGCAGAAATCTGTCCAGAGGAACAACAACAAGGACTTCCTAACGTTGGCAGTGGTATATCTAGCGGTTGTCAAGGATCCAACGAAAGCATCATCCACATCATTCGATATCCTAACTTGGACACTAATAGACCCCAAGTGTCTAATAATAATAATAATAGTACCAACGATATGACAGCTGACAATAATCTGTTATACCACCTACAGAAGCTTCAGGAAGTAGGTTACAGGGGCATCCAAATAGCAAACGTCACAGAGACAACAGTGAATGTTACGAATCCACAGACAAACCAAACAATAACAACAGCTCCTGCTAAGCTTGTGGAAATGACATACAGCACTAATCTTGTTCCTAATGAAGCAAGAAAAGGTTATTTCATTTTGACTACCACAAATGCAACGACTCCTAACCTAGGGACGATGAAGGGTTATAGCGTCTTTTATGAAGGGAATTTTACTAATAGTAGTACTGCGGCAACACCCGAAATAACAGCAACAAGTTCAACAGTATCTGGCAATTTGGCATCAACACCGCTACCGCCCGCAGTCGGGCAGATATTCGATTCATTTGAATTAATAGTAGCATCAGAAGTAGCACAAGAATTAGCAAGGCAAGCAACAGCACAATCAGTCCAAACCACTGATGAAGGAGCAGATGAGGATAATGGTGAAGCAGCCCAAATCACTGATAACGTGGGATATGATAACAATAATGATGATGAGGGAAGTGATGATAATAACAATAATACCAATAATGATGATGAGGGAAGTGATGATAATAACAATAATAACAATAATGAT
>DASTUU010000376.1:0-1150 GCA_035759485.1 Nitrososphaeraceae archaeon | reverse complement strand
GAACTAACCAAATCATATGATTTGGTTCACCCTGATAATATCATAGAACCGCTGAACTTTGAATACCGAGAAGATATGGTAATGGATTTTCTTCAGGGTTTTGACCTCTTGGCTGATAGAGATATACTAATTCCTGTACCTTTGGTTCTCTTTAGGTATTCTCCTTTCCCTCCAGCGGTAAATCCCTTTGCATTCCAACACACAAATGGTCTTGCATCCGGAAATGTTTTAGAAGAAGCCGTCTGTCATGCCTTATGCGAAGTAATCGAAAGAGACGCAGCGAGTATATCAGAAATACGTGCACGCGCCATTCCATTCCACATATTGAAAACAATGGAAAACAAATTGAGACAGAGAGGATATGTTATACCGTCTATTTCCGCTAACAAGTTCATGGATGATTACACGATATATAGGGACGTCGAATTGTTAGGAGTCCAGTTGGAAGGCGTTCAAAAGTTAACCAGTAAGTTCCATAACTCAGGCCTACCATTACTGATTAAAGATATTACCTCAGACATCGGAATCCCCACATTTGCGGCCAGCTCCATAGAATGGATTAGTCATGATTACGGATATCTAGCGGAGGGACACGGGACGCATCCTGATGCAAGGATAGCGCTGTTAAGGGCGATTACAGAAGTATCACAAACCCGGGCCGCAAATATTCAGGGCGCAAGAGATGATTTAAGAAAGATCCGTTACGGCGAAAATAACACCGATGACAAGAGGGCATGGCAATTCATATCCTCTGATGAAAAGATCAGCTACAACAAAATTACAAGCTTTAATAACGAAGATATTCTAGACGATATAAAATTAATCCTTCAGAATTTAAAGAATGTAGGTATCAAAACTGCGGCAATTGTGGATTTAACAAACCCCAATCTTGGTATACCTGTTGTCAGAGCAATAGTTCCCGGCCTTGAGACATTTAAGATTACCAAGAGTATAATAGGCTGGCGAGCAAGAAAATATTTCAAAGAATTATTAGGTTGAGGAAGAGCTGTGAGTAAGCCCATTATTTTCGTCGGACCAAGTTTAAGTCTACAAAAAGCACGCAAGATATTTGATGCAGACTACAGAGGACCTGCAAAAAAAGGAGATCTGTTAGTATTGTCAGCCTCATCTCTTATCAGCCTAAAAAATC